>JAITJC010000008.1 GCA_031279125.1 Oscillospiraceae bacterium | reverse complement strand
TTCAGTCCGGAACGGACGGCGTTTACACGGCGTCCTTCACGCTGACGGCAGACGAAGCCGCGCAATACCGGGGGAGCGTATCGTTCACGGCGGCGGACGCGGCGGGAAATGTGAGCGCGGTATTCGACGACAGCGATAAAAACACGCTCGTCGCGGACACGATCCCGCCGAGCGTACGCATCGCTTACGGCGGCAAGCTCCAAGACAAGGTGCGCCCCGACGCCTCGCGCGGCAGCGTCCCGGAAGAGGACGTCGATTCCGCGACGCGCTTCATCTACGCGGGGGCGATAACGGTCGGCGTGGAGGCGACGGAGGCAAATTTCTATCCGAACGGCAGTCAAAACGGCGGGGAGTACGGCGAGGACGACATTCTGATAACGGCGTCGCGGACGCTCGACGGCGATACGGCGACATACCCGCTCGAATACGCGAAAGGCGACTGGGCGCGGGACGGCGACACGTGGACGCTGACATTCGCGCTCTCGGGCGACGGGGATTACACGGTCGAAATGACGTACCGCGACCGCTCGCGAAACGATATGGCGTGGAGCTCCGGCGAATACGAGGGGAAAAGCGGGGACGGCGGCGCGTACGGGTCGAACTTGCTGACGATAGACACGACCCCGCCCGCAATCGAGGTCGCGTGGACGCCGGAGACCTCCGCCTCGTCATACAAGGATGTCCACAGGACGGACAGGACGGCGGTAATCCGCGTCAAGGAGCGGAATTTCCGCCCGTATGAAATCTCGGTACCCACGCTCACGGCGACGGACATACGCGGCGGCGCGGCGACGATGTTCGACGCCGAGGCGCTTATCGAGAGACTGCGCTCGTGGGAAGCGTGGGAGGAGACGTCCCTGAATATCTGGGAGACGAGCGTCACGTTCTCGGCGGACGCGCGGTACGAATTCGCGCTGGAATACACGGATCCGGCGGGGAACGCGGCGGAGCGGTACGAGGCGGCGCCGTTCACGGTGGACCACACGCCGCCTTCAGGGCTGTCGGTCACATACTCCGAGCCTCTGCTCGGCAAGCTCATAGAACTGGTGACGTTCGGGTATTACAATCCGTCCGTGACCGTGACGCTGACGGCGAGCGACAACACCTCCGGCGTGGACTTCTTCGACTGGACATACACGCGCTCCCCGGAAGCGAGCCCCGTGAAAAACGCGGCGTCGGAATCGGCGCGGATACCGGCGGGCGGCATAGCGTACGGCGGCGGGACGGTCACGACGTCTTTCGTCCTCACAGCCGACGAAGCCAAGCAATACAGCGGAAGCATATCCTTCACGGCGCGCGACAGGGCGGGCAATACCGGAGCGAGCTATGACGACAGCGCGTCGAACGCGATAATAGTCGATACGATTTCCCCGACGAGAGCCGTCATTTACCCCGCCCCGAGGCAAATAATAGACGCAAGCGACATGACGACGATAGCGGAAGACGCCGCGGAGGATCCCGCGCGCGAGGATCGGGACCTGATTTTGTACTACGACGGCCCCGTGTCACTGACGCTACGCGTGACGGAGGCGAACTTTTACGCGGAGGACATCGCCGTTGAGGTGAACGACGAGGCGCCCGGCTTGGAATGGATCAAGACCGGCGGCGAGGCGACAGACGACCACGAGGCGGAGATAAGGCTCGCGGAGGACGGGGACTACGTAATTGCGGTCTCATACACCGACCGCTCATCCAACGAGATGGTGTCGTACGAATCGGAGCGGATTACGATTGATACGGCGGACCCCGTCATTTCCGTGACGTACTCGCCGGACGAGGCGGCGCGCGCCGTTGACGGCAGGGGATACTTCGGCGGGGCGAGGACGGCGGAGCTCACGGTGACGGAGCGCAACTTCCGCGCCGACGACATAGAGGCGCTCATTGAGGCGCTGGATTCCTCCGGCGGGGAGACGGCGGGCGCCTTTGCCGAAGGGCTGGCGGAGAGCCTGCGGCGGCGCGAGAGCTGGACGGAAGATGGCGGGGCGCACACGGCCGTCGTCACGTATTCCGCCGACGCCAACTACACGTTCGATATAGCGTACCGGGATCTCGCGCGCAGGGAGGCGGCGGACTACGCGCCCGATTTGTTCACGGTGGACACGGCGCCGCCCGTAAATCACGGCGTCGCGTACAGCGAGAGCCTGCTTGAAACGATGCTGGAGGCGGTGACGCTCGGCTTCTACAGCGCCCGCGTGACGGTGACGGTCTCCGCGGACGACGACACCTCCGGCGTATACGGCTTCGTCTATGGCGGCACCGGCGCGGACGGCGGCGCCCCGGCTGAGCTTTACGGGGGAGAGATAACGTACGGCGGGATAGAATATCGGGACGGCGGGCGGCGCGCGGAGGCGAGCTTTGAAATGCCGAAGAAAGAGGCGGGCGGCGGGCAGTTCGACGGCTTTGTCGCCTTCACGGCGTACGATCGCCCGGGGAACAGCTCGGGCGCGACGGGGGCGCGGCGCATCGTCGTGGACGACATAGCGCCCGCCGTTGCGGTTACGTACTCCGCCCCCGTGCGGAGCGCGGGCGGCGTCCGCTATTACGCCGGGGATATAAGGGCCGCCATAGAGGTCACGGAGGCGAATTTCTTCGCGGAGGACGTATCCGTGCTGATCGAGAAAAACGGCGGCGCGCCGGCGGCGGTATCGCCCGTCTGGACGGACGGCGGCGCGGGGCGGCACACGGGCGAGTTCACGCTGACGGGCGACGGGGCTTACACGGCCGCCGTGACGTACACCGACCGCTCCGGCAACGAAATGGCGGACTATAGGTCGGAAAGGCTTGTCATAGACACGAAAAAACCCGTCATAAGGCTGGAAGGCATAGCGCACGAATCGGCGAACAACGGGGGGATCATCGGCTTCACGCTGACCGCCGAGGACGAAAACTTCGACATAGCGAGCTTCGCGCCGAGGCTGACGGCGATAGTCGCGCCGGGCGGCGCTTTCAAAACCGAGGAACTGCCGCCCGGGACGCTGAGGATCGCGGCGTCCGGCGGGGCATACTCCTATGTGACTGAAAACCTGGCGGAGGACGGCATATATTCGCTCGTATGCGAAGCGGCGGATATGTCCGGCAACGCGGCGGAAGAGATCGCCGTCGCGGCCTCCGGGGACGCCGCCGAGCGGACGGTGAGGTTTTCCGTGAACAGGCGCGGCTCCGCGTTTATGCCGGATGAAAACGCGGCGCGGCTCGTCGAAGCGTACTACGTGCGGGAGGTATACGACGACATCGCGATCATAGAGACGAACGCCGACCCGCTTTTGTCGTACAAGGCGGCGCTGAACGGGAAGGAGCTGAGGGAAAACGAGGACTACGCGGTGTCCTTCGAGCGCGCCGGCGGGGACGACGGCTGGTATAAATACACGTACGCGTTCAAAAAGGAGCTTTTCGCCGCCGAGGGCGAGTACACGCTTGTGGCGTCGTCGCGGGACAAGGCGGAAAACGACGCGTACAGCGATATAAAAAGCGCGGAGATCGCTTTCGTGACAGACCGCACCGCGCCCGTGCTGACGGTGGCGGGGCTGCGGCAGGACGGGCGCTATCAGGCGGAGCGGCAGAGTGTGACCATAGTCCCGCGCGACGACGGCGGCAAGCTCGGCAGTCTGACGGCGACGGCGTCGTCGGGCGGCGCGGAGAGCGTCCTGCTCGAACTGCGCGGGGACGAACTGCTCGACGCGATAGACGGCGGCGGGGGCGCGCTGGGGTTCGCCATCCCCTCCGGGATAGGGTGGGATGTCCGCATTGTCTGCGGGGACGTCGCCGTCGGCAGGGACGGGGAGACGAACACATATGACGTCACCTTCAAAAACGTGACGGTCTCAACAAACGCCATCGTCATCTTTTACGCCAACACGCCGGTGTTTCTCGGCACGGCGGCGGGCGCCGCGCTCTCGGTCGGCGGCGGCGCCGCCTTGGCGAAACTGCTGAAGGTGAGGAAAAGAAAGGGTGCGTAGCGGCGGCGGACGCTTCGCGGACAAATGCTTCGCGGCGGTTATAATCGCCGCGGCCGCGGCTGTGACGGCGTACCTCTTCGCGGACGGCATATCGGGCAGCGACTACTGGTGGCACGTCAAAACCGGGGAATGGATATGGCTTCACAAAAGGGTGCCGGAAACGGACATTTTTTCGTGGTACGGCGCCGCGCGCGGGCTGGGCTTCACGGCGCACGAATGGCTCGCGGAGCTGTTTTTCTATGGCTTGCAAAGGGCGGCCGGGAGCGCCGGGGTATTTATCTTTTCCGTCGCGGGGGCGCTGGGGCTGGTTTTGCTCTCGATAAAGGCCAATATGAAGCGCGCGCTCCGCGGCGCCGTGCCGTCGGCGGTGTTTTTCACGCTGTTCGCCGCGATGTCACAGATGTTTTTTTACGGGCGCCCCGCGATATTCAGCTTCTATTTGCTTTTCGCGGAGCTTTGCTGCCTGTACAGCTTTGCCGGAAACCCGGAGAGCCGAGCGCTGTTCCTCGTGCCGCCGATCGGCTGTCTGTGGGCAAATCTGCACGGCGGCTCATCGAATCTGTCATATCTGCTGTGCCTGATATTCCTCGTCTGCGGCTCCGTGAAACTCGAAGCCGGAAGGCTGCGCGCAGAGCGGCTTAGCGCCGGGCGGCGGCGCGCGCTTATCGCGACCGCGGCACTTACGGCGGCGGCGACGCTTGTGAACCCCCGCGGCGCGGGGCTTTTCGCGTACCCGTACCTGAACATCGGGGATACGTTTATGCAGTCCGTCATAAGCGAATGGGGCGCGCCCGACGCCAAAAGGGCGGGGGATCTGATTTTTTACTTTGCCCCGGCGTGCATGGCGGCGGGCGGTATGCTCGTATCGAAAAAAGAAATAAGGCTGACGGATTTCGCGCTGTTTGCCCTTTTCGCGCTTATGCTCCTGCGGAGCGTGAGGTTCGCGATGCTCTTTTATATCGCGATGCCGTTTTTCGCGTTCGGCTATTTCCCGGAGCAGGGGGTGAAAGAACTGCGCGGGAAGCTCGGAAAAGCGTCTGTCGCGCTGTTTCTGGCGCTCTCCTGCGCCATTGTCGCTTACGGCGCGGCGAGGGCGGTGAAGCTCGCGGGAAGCGGGAGCCTCATATCGTCCCAGGTGAGCGCCGAGGCCGTGCTGGCTGTCAAAAACGAGCGCCCGGAGCGGCTTTTCAACGACTATAATTTCGGCGGGGAGCTCATATACAACGACATCCCGGTGTTCTTTGACGGTCGGGCGGACGTCTACGCCGCGGAGGGCATACTGAAAGACGGCGTATCGCTGCTGTATCTGACGGCGGCGGACGGAGGCGGGGCGCTTGACATCGACGCGCTTTTGGACAAATACCGCTTCGACGGCTTTTTCATATCCGAGTCAAGGCCGCTTTGCGTCTATCTGAAAGCCCGCCCGGAGAAATACCGCCTCGCGTACTCCGACGGAGAGGCGGCGTACTTCGCCGCCGTTTCGTGATCCGCGGTTGACAAAAATTTTTAACCATCTGCGCGAGAAGTCTCCCGCCTCTATACGGAATTCGCTTGGCTTCGCGAAGTGGACAGTCTCGCTCTTGCAAACGCGCAGTTGCGTTTGGAGACGGCATACAAGAACTTTTTCCGTGATAAGTCCGTAGGCTTCCCGAAGTTCAAGAGCAAGCACAGCGGTCATAACAGCTGCACGACCAATCTTGTGGGCGGGAATATTGCGCTCGCGGACGGTGAAGGAACTTTATGTAGACAGCAACGGAGAAAATCCGGCGTATCCGCGCTATTACAGATTGGCTCAAAAGAAATTGGCGCGGGAACAACGCAAACTGTCGCGGCGCAAAAAAGGCGGTCGAAACAGGGAAAAACAGAAACGCAAAGTTGCGCGAGTACACGAACACGTTGCCAAT
>JAITJC010000093.1 GCA_031279125.1 Oscillospiraceae bacterium | reverse complement strand
AACGACTCCGAAAGCTCCTCCGAATACTGCTGAAGCCGCTCATACAGCCCCATATACGTGTCCCACTGCTCCGAAGGCTGCGCAAGCAATAAATTCCCGTACTCAATAGCGCCCTCAACACCAAGCCCTAAAACCTCATTCATCAGCGAAGTCGGAACATTGCGCCCGCGCAGCTCCGTCAAAACGCGGTTGTACTCATCAAGGGCGGCAAGCTTGCCCCGCAGATCAGATAACACAGTATCGCCCGTATCAGAGCGCTCCGTGACGCCCGACGAAACGAACCCCTTCAGTTTCGCCTCCATTTGCTCCTGCTGCTTCAAAAGCGCGTCGAAAGACTCCCGCATTTCAGCCGAAGCGGACTCAAAATCACCCCGCAAGGATTCAAGATAAGCCTCATACCCCTTAAGCTGTCCGGAAAGCGCGTCGTCCTGCGCCCGGCGAAGCTCCTCATTGACCTTACGATACTCGCTTACAACCCCCTCCCCCGTCAAATACTCATCGCGCAAAGCGATAAGACGCCTGTAATACTCGTCAGCGCTTATGACATCCATTTTGAGCAGATAATCCAGCTCAGCCCGCGCCGCCTCGTAAACCTCAAGCAACGCCCTGGCGGCCTTCTCCTCGGCCTCGGCGGCGGAGACGGCCGCCGAGGCGCGCGCCGCGCTCCCGCTCACCGCCGACGCCGACGCCGCGACAGTCTTGCCGAGACTATCGCGCAAAACGCCAAGCGCCGCGATTTCCGCGTCATAGGCCTTAACCTCGCCGCTCCCCGCGGCCGCGACGGCAAGCATAGACTGCGCCAAGCCGACATTAGACATCGCGACAGCCGCCACAGCCCGCGCGGTATCAACAGCGACAGTCCCCTCGCGGCTCAGCGCGGAGACATACGCGCTTCGGTCGCTCTCCAGCGCCGCGATACGCTCATCAATCTTCGCGCGCGCAAGCGCGACATAAGCGTCCCTGTTAAGCCATACAGCACCCGTCTCCGCGTCAACCTGCAACGCGGAAGCGTACCCCGCCTCAATCAAGTCGTTTATCGTATCAAGACTCAGCCGCCCCGCGTCCCGCTGTTCCGTCAACGCCGAAGACAAAAGATCGCTGGCGCCCGCCAAACTCTCCGCGGCCTTTTGATGATCCTTAAACCCCTCCGTAAGGGAATCTATCTCCTCCCGCGCGCAGCGCGCCGCGTCCTCCGCCGCGCGCTGCGCGTCAGCAAAAACCTCCGTCGCCCCGGAGGCGGCATCGACCGCCGCCGTATTCTCGTCGATGACAGTCTGCTGCTCCGCGATCTGAGAATTCAGCTCACGCACATTTTTTTGCGCGAGCTGAAGCAGCCCAAACGTACCGCCAAGCAAACGATTCTGCTCCACAAACGACCGATCGGCGACCTCCGCGGCCTTCTCGCCATAAGCCGCTTCCGCCTCCGCGAGTCTCGCGAGCGCCGTCTGCCGCTCGCGGAGCAGCTCCGCTTTCCGCTCCTCCGCGTCAATTACCGCGTCTATCGCCGCCGCGGCCTCCGCCCGCGCCCGCTCCGCGCGCGCGATATTCAGCAATTCCTCCGTCGTGATTGAAAGCGTACCATTGAGCTTGTTATACGAAAGATCAAGATTCGGAACAGCCTCGTTCAAGCGGTCTATTATCCCCGCCATCACAGCATTTTCTCCCGCCGTGCGATTCGTCGTCCCGGCAAGCTCATCAAGCCGCGCTATAAGCCCCGTCACGCTCTCGTCATTTTCGGCGATGACCCTTTTCGCCTCGGCGAATTTCTCGGCGCCGTCCTCCGCCGCCGCTCCAAGCTCCCGGATGCGCGCCGCCTGCTGCTCAACTTCCGACGCGGGCAGCGCCGCCGCGAAGAAAGCCACCCCCGCGGTTAAACCCGCGACAGCCGCCGAAACCCCAATTATCGCCCAACCCACAGGACCCATAGCCGCCGTTAAAGACGCCACCGCGGGAATTAAAACATTTACAACAGTCGCCTCGGCGGCCGCGCCGCCGACAAACAGCCCAAGCGCCGAAACAACCGCCGTTAAAGTCGGCGCAAGCCACGTGTTTTTCTCAACGAAGTCCGCCGCCCATTGGGCAGCGCCGGCGCCCGCGCCCGCAAGCCCGTTCAGCGCCGGGGTGAGCTGATCGCCGACCGCGATTTTCAAATTATCGCAGCTGTTCCGAAGCATCGCCATTCGGCTCTCGGTCGTCTCGTAGCGCGTCGCCGCCTCGACGGCCAGCGCGGTATTTTCCGCCCACGCCGAATTGGCCATATCCAAAGAACTCGACAGAATACCCTCCGACGAAGCGAGCGCCGACACGGCGTTAGAAAGCCGAATCTCCGTTAACCCGAGCTCCGCCAGCGTCGCCGCAACGCTCCCGCCGCTCTCGCGAACCTTACTCAAACCATCGACAAACGCACCCAGCGCCGCCACAGGCTTGTCCCGCCACGCCCGCGTAAACTCCGACGCCGACATACCCGCGGTTTCCGCGAAACCCGCAAGTTTCTCCCCGCCCGTCGCCGTCATGACCTCAAAACTCCGCAAAAGCTTTGAAACAGCCGAACCGCCCGCCTCCGCCTCTATCCCCAAAGACGACAGCGCGGCCGCGAGCGCCATAATTTCAGCCTCGGACAACCCCGTCAACTCACCCGTCGCGGCGAGGCGCGTACCCATCGCGACAATGTCCGCCTCCGTCGTCGCGAAGTTGTTACCCAGCTGAACAATCACCGAACCAAGCCGCCCGTAATCGTCCGCGGACATCTTCGTAACATTCGCGAACTTCGCCAGCGCGGAAGACGCCTCCCCGGCGGACAAGTTCGTAGAAACGCCAAGATCAGCCATAACGCGCGTAAAATCGAGTATATTATCATTGGCGATACCGAGCTGCCCGGCGTTCTCCGCGATGGCGGCAAGCTCATCCGCCGTCACGGGGATCTGAGACGAAAGCTCCTTCAAGCTCTCGCCCATCGCGGCCAAGTCCGCGCCGGAAAGCCCCGTAGTTTTCGCGACACCCGCGAGCGCGGACTCAAAACTGACCGAAGAATCAACACACGCCGCCAGCGCGTCGGCGATTTCCCTTACCGAGCGTTGTATACCCGAGGCCGCAAGCGCCGCCGCGAGCGCCGCGACACCCTCCGAGCCCGCCCTTGACGATTTCCCGAACCTGTCAATTGAAGTCGCCGAATTATCGGCGCTGGACGAGGCCTCCTTTAAGTACTTATCATTTTGCCGCAGATCGCTATTCAGCTTATTTAATTCGGTCTCCGCCCTGTTTATATCCGTTTGCCACCTATTGACGCTGTTGGCGGCCTTTGTGTGCGCGGCCTCCTCCTTTGAAAGCTGCCGCTCGAGCTCAACGATATTCGTTTCAAGCGCCTTAGCCTGCTCTTTTGAAGCGTTAAGCGACTCGCCGTACTGCGCGGCGGCGGCTCTCGCGGCCGAAAGCCTTTCGGCGGTATTCCCCTTTTGCTCCGCCCATCTCGCTTCCGCCTCCCGCGCGCTTGTGAGCCCGTTCTTTAACGCCGCGATTTTTTCCGTCTGCGCGCTGACGACCTGATTCAGCGCCTCCTGCCTCGCGCTCAGCGCCTCAAGACTGTTGGCGCTGCCCTCGTATTCGCTTTGCACAAGAGCCAGCGCGCTTTTATACTTATTAAGCTCCGCGTTGATATTCGTTATAGCCTGCCGATATTCCCTCTCGCCCTCAACAGCAATTCTCGTACTGATTTTTCTGACGACCTCAGCCATAAAATTCTCCTATCCGCCCTGTTGACAACGCGAGCCCCGGGCCATATAATAATTGATAATTGCAAAAAACTTCTAAAGGAGAAGCGCGCATGATTATAATCTTAGGATTCGGCGGCGGACTTATGGCCATAGTTACGCTCTTTTTTGTCCCTATTTACGCCATTATACTGGCGCGCCGCGCCCATAAAGAGCGCCATACCCCTCCCGCATGTCGAACAACAAACCCGGAGGAAGGGAAAAAGTCTCCCTGACGCCAAGCCCAAGCGCGACGCCGAGCAAAGCGTAATCGGCGCGCGCTAATTTTTTTTTTTACCAAGCTCAATAAGACCAAGATCAACATCTTCGTTCTCGTCCCGCTTCTCTCACCAAAAAAACAGCCCGCTTCTGCGACAGATCCCCTTACTTCCCGAGTTCAAACCAGAACGTGCTGCCCGCGCCGGGCGAGCTTTCCGCGCCGAATCTCGCGTCGTGGGCTGTAAGTATCTCTTTCGCTATCGCGAGCCCCAGTCCCGTGCCGCCTCCGCCCCGCGCCGATCTGTAATACCTGTCCCAGATTAGCGGCAGTTCGTCGGCGGGTATCCCCTCGCCGCGGTCGGAAACGGTGAAGCGCAGACCGCCGCCCGTATCCGTAAGCGCCGCGTCGATCCGCCGCTCCCCGCCCGCGTGCGCCGCCGCGTTCGATATGAAATTGTACAGCACCTGCGTAAGCCGCGCTTCGTCGGCGTAAACGTACTGGTCCGGCTCAAGCTCCGCCGTAAGCGTTATGCCCTCCGCCTCGCACACCGGTTTCCAGTGCGCCAGAACCTTCCGCGCCGTCTCGGACAGGCTGAACGTCGCGGGTTTCATACGCTCGCTGCCGGACTGCAGGACAGAGATGTCCAAAATGTCGTTCACGAGCGCCATCAGACGGTCGCTCTCGCGAGAGATGACGGCGAGGCCGGCGTCGCGCTTTTCCTTGTCGCCGCCCGAAATGTCGCGTATCAGCTCCGCGTATGCCTTTATCATCGTAAGCGGCGTGCGCAGGTCGTGGGAGATGTTGGCGAGCAGTTCCCGGCGCAGTTTCTCCGCCTTGGAAAGCTCCGCCGCCGTCTCTGATATCGTATCCGCGAGCGAGTCAAGCTCCGCGCAAAAACCCTTTTCGAGCTTCAGGTCAAACTCCCCGTTTGCCGGGCGCGCCGCCTGTTCCGTTATCGCCGCGACGGGGCGCGAGAATTTTCGAGCGATGAAAAACGCGAGCACGAAGCTGAGCAGTAACGCGGCGGCCGTGACGTATACGAGCTGCGTGCGCAGTATCGCCGTCGTCGCGTTAAGCGGTTCGAGCGGTGTGCTGATCGTCGCAACGCCGCCATCCGGCAGCGCCGCGTTGTAAACAAGCGTCCGCCCGCGAGGCTGGTCCGCGCCGCGCGGGCGGAGACCGTCGAAGTTCCCGCCCCAGCCCGGACCGGGGCGATCCTGCCAGTCGTGCTCATCGGAAAAATGCGCGATCTCCCCGCGCGCGTCGCGGATTACCACAAGCACGGCGTTGCGGAACGTCAGTTCGTTCAGCGTATCGGCGAAGTCCTCGCTGCCGTATTCCCGGACGATCGTCGCCGCGATTTTTTTGACGTCCGCGGTTTTCATTCTCTCGTAAAAGCTCTGCAGAAACACTATCTGCATAAGCCACAACGACGCGGTAAGCACGGCGGCGAACAGGGCGAAGTACAGCCACAGCTTCCGCCCGAATGATTTACGGCTCAAATTTATACCCCACCCCCCGAAGCGTGACGATGCCGGAACGATATTCCCCGAGTTTAGAGCGCAGCAGCTTGATCTGCGCGTCCACCGTCCGCTCGTCGCCGAAGCTGTCATATCCCCACACAAGGCTGAGCAGCCTTGCCCGCGTGAGCGCGATCCCCCGGTTCCTCGCGAGACACACAAGCAGGTCGAATTCCTTCGCCGTCATATCGGCGCGCTGCCCGTCGATGAACACGCAGCGCCCCGGCTCGTCGATTCGCAGGCCGCCGAACACAAGCGGCGCCGCCGCGTCCCTGGCGCCCCGCGCCTTGCTGCGGCTGACGATCACGTTCACGCGCGCCATAAGCTCTTTCGGGGAGAAAGGCTTTGTGACGTAATCGTCCGCGCCCATCTCAAAGCCGAACAGTTTGTCGTATTCCTCCCCCCGCGCCGACAGCATCAGCACGGGGATGTCGCGCGCGCGGCGGATTTCCTTGCACGCGGAAAAGCCGTCGAGCCTCGGCATCATCGCGTCCATTATTACGATGTCGAAATCCCGCTCGCGGCAAAGCGCGACGGCCTCCATACCGTCCGCCGCCTCAACCGCCGCGTAGCCCTCGAACTCCGCGTACTCGCGTATCACGGCGCGGATGTCGGCCTCGTCGTCCGCGATAAGTATCGTTCCCATACGGGGAGTATACCCGAAAGCGCCGGAAACCGCAAGGGCGGGATCGAAACGCCGGAAAAGAATTCTTGGCGCGCGGGCGGGGCATGCTGTATAGTGTATACATTTCTTTTTTCAGGAGGAAACACAATGAAACGCAACAACCCGCCGCATACCAAAACCATCTCCCCGGAGGCACCGGGGGGCTTCGCGGAGCATCTGCGCCGCGCGGAAAAAAGCGCGGAGACCGTATCGAAGTACGCGCGGTACGCTCGCGCGTTCGCCTCTTTCGCGGGCGGCGCGCCCGTCACAAAGGAGCTCGCCGTCGAATGGAAAAGCGGCGTATCGGAAAAATACAGCGCCGCCGGCGCTAACGGCATGATCGCCGCCGTGAACAGCTTCCTGCGCTATCTCGGACTGGGGGAGCTTCGCGTATCCTCGCTGAAGGTTCAGCGCCGCGCCTTCCTGCCGGGGGACAGGGAGCTTCTCCGCGCGGAGACAGAGCGGCTCATACAGACGGCGGAGCGAGAGGGGAAACCGGGGCTCGCGCTCGCCATACGGGTGATGCTCGCCACCGGCGCGCGCGTATCGGAACTGAAATATATCACGGTGGAGGCCGCGCGGAACGGCGGTGTGGAGATACGGCTGAAAGGCAAAACGCGCGAACTGTTCCTGCAGCCCAAGCTCTGCCTGCGTCTGCTGCGCTATGCCGCCGGGCGCGGGATAACCTCCGGGCGGATATTTTTGACGCGGAGCGGCGCGCCCGTGGACAGGCACACAATTTGGCGCGAGATGAAAGCCCTGTGCGCGAAAGCGGGCGTTGCGGCTGAAAAGGTGTTCCCGCACAACCTCCGGAAACTCTTCGCGCGGACATTCTTCTCGCGCTTCCCGAACCTCGCCGCGCTCGCGGACGTGCTCGGCCACTCCGATGTGAACACAACGCGCATATACACCGCGGAAACGGCGGAAACGCACCGCCGAAGGCTGGCGGCGCTCCCCCTGCCGCTGTAGGGAAAAAAGAAA
>JAITJC010000039.1 GCA_031279125.1 Oscillospiraceae bacterium | reverse complement strand
CCTCCTGATTGTCTCCACCCCATCCTTTGTTTCATGATGGGGCATATTGTACCGCACTCGCCTCGGTGAGACAAAGTCTCGTGCGGTTCATTGAGACAATATCACAAACGGTTCAGATTTTTATAACGGCGGATAAAATACGCCGTTGACATATACCCCGATTGGTGATAAACTGCGCTTTACATTCTTACAAACAGGCTGGTGTTCTGCATATGGTGAGCGGCAATCACAGGGACAGGATCTATAATTTCTCGGCGGGGCCGTCCATGCTCCCGCTGTCCGCGCTTGAAACGGCGGCTGCGGAAATGACGAATTACCGCGGCTCCGGCATGTCCGTTATGGAGATGAGCCACAGGAGCAAGGTCTACCTCGAAATTTTCAACGAGACGAAGGCTTCGCTCCGCGCGGCTCTCAGCGTACCCGATACGCACGAGATTCTGTTCATGCAGGGCGGGGCCACGTTCCAGTTTTCCGCCGCGCCGCTGAATCTCATCGGGGAGAACGGTGAGGCGGATTACGCGATTACGGGCAGTTTCTCATCCATTGCCGCCAAGGAGGCGCGCAAATACGGCAAAATCAATATCTCCGCGTCAAGCGAGGTCAAGGACTTCTCTTACATACCGCCGCCGGGCGCCTTGAAGCTCTCCGGGGGCGCGAAGTACTTTTATTACTGCGCGAACAACACGATTTACGGCACGGAGTGGCAGTATGTCCCGGAGACGGGCGGCGTCCCGCTCGTGTGCGATATGTCGTCCAATATCCTTTCGAAGCCCGTGGACGTCTCGCGGTACGGGCTCATATTCGCGGGCGCGCAGAAGAATATGGCGCCCGCCGGAATGGCCGTTGTCATCATAGATAAGTCCCTCGCGGGGCGCGAGCTGCCGTACACGCCGAAGATCATGAGCTACAAGACGGCGATAGAGAAAGATTCGATGGACAACACCCCGCCGTGCTACACGATATATATGCTGGGTCTGACGCTCCGCTGGCTCGAAACACGGGGCGGCGTCGCCGGGATGGAAAAGCGCAAGGCCGCGAAAGCGAAAATTCTCTATGACGCCATAGACGCTTCCCGGCTGTTCATGGGCTGCGCGGACAAAGCCTCCCGCAGCGATATGAATATCACGTTCCGCACGACCGATAAGGATACCGACGCGCGCTTCATAAGGCAGGCGGAGGAGCGCGGGCTCGTGAACCTCGCGGGGCACAGGAGTGTCGGCGGGATGCGGGCGTCCGTATACAACGCCGTGCCGGAGGAGGGCGCCCGCGCCCTCGCGGACTTTATGCGGGAGTTCGAAGAAAAGAATTCATAGACAGAAGGATGCTTGCGATGTACAGAATAAAGACGATGAACAGCATAGCCCCGGCGGGCACGAACCTTTTTGACCGCGCGAAATACTCCGTCTCCCCGGATGAGGAGAATCCGGACGCGCTTCTGGTGCGCTCGGCGAAACTGCACGACTTGCGCTTCGGGGACAGGCTGCTGTGCATCGCGCGCTCCGGCGTGGGGACGAACAACATCCCGGAGGCGCGATGCACAGAGGCGGGCATCGTCGTGTTCAACACTCCAGGGGCGAACGCGGACGCGGTGAAGGAGCTTGTGCTGTGCTCCCTGCTGCTCGCCTCGCGCGATATTCTGGGCGGCATCGACTGGGTCGGGACGCTCAAGGGGCGGGGGGACGAGATACCCGCCCTCGTAGAGGCGGAAAAAAACCGCTTCGTCGGTCCGGAGCTTACGGGAAAGACGCTGGGCGTCATCGGGCTGGGTGCCGTGGGGGCGAAGATAGCCAACGACGCCGCGCGCCTCGGCATGAACGTATTCGGCTATGACCCGTATCTGTCCGTCGATGTGGCGTGGGGGCTTCGGACGAACGTGAAAAAAGCCTCGGACTACAACGAAATATACCATTCGTCCGACTACATAACCATCCACGCGCCGTATATAAAGGACGGCAAAACGCCGACGCACCGGCTCATACGCCGCGAATCCATAGCGCAGATGAAAGACGGCGTGCGGATAATCAACCTCTCGCGCGGGGAGATCGTGGACGACGACGATATGCTTGAGGCGCTTGAATCCGGAAAGGCGGCTAAGTACGTCACGGATTTCCCGAATGGGAAGCTCGCGGGCGCGAAGGGCGTCATCGCGATCCCGCATCTCGGCGCGTCAACGCCGGAGAGCGAGGAAAAATGCGCGTATATGGCGGCGGCGCAAATTATCGACTACCTTGAAAACGGGAACATCGTGAACTCCGTAAATATGCCGCGCGTCGCCATACCGCGCGCGGGCGCCGAACCGCGCGTGTGCGTCATGCACCGGAACATCCCGGATATGATAGCGAAAATATCCGGCGCCGTCTCCGCGCGCGGGATAAATATCGAAAATATGGTGAACGCCGCCGTGCGCGGGAGCGACATGGCGTACACGCTTCTCGACGTTTCGCGCGCGGTGGGCGGTCTGCGGGAGGCCGTGGAGTCCATCGGCGGCGTGATGAGGGTCAGGGTTCTGGCGTAAGAGGTGAAAACGGTATGACGGTGAACATCCTTGCCGTCGGGGACGTATACGGCAACTCCGGCGTGGAAAAGCTGAGAAAGACGCTTCCGGAACTGCGGGCGCTCCGGGACATCGCGTTTTGCGTCGTGAACGGGGAAAACGCGGCGGGCAACGGCGCGGCGCCGGAACACTGCGAGGAAATGTTTCGGGCGGGCGCGGACGTCATCACGCTCGGCAACCACACGTGGGGCAAGCGCGAGCTTTGGCGGTACCTCGACGAAAACCGCTTTATCCTCCGCCCGGCGAACTTCGCCCCGCAGGTGCCGGGGCGCGGCTGGGGCGTTTTTGACAGCGCGTTCGGGGATGTCTGCGTCATAAACCTCATAGGGCGCTGCGAAATGCATGTCGGCCCCGACAACCCGTTTTTCGAGGCGGACAGAATTATAAAAAACTGCGATTGCAAAATAAAGCTCGTCGATTTCCACGCGGAGTTGACGAGTGAGAAGCAGTCTATGGCGTACCACCTCGACGGGCGCGTGTCGGCGCTGTGGGGGACGCACACACACGTGCAGACCTCCGACGCGGCGGTTTTCCCACAAGGCACGGGGTATATAACGGACCTCGGCATGACTGGCGCGAAGCGGAGCGTCATAGGCATAAAGCCGGAATACGCCCTCTCGCGCTTTCTCGGTAATCCGCCGGAGCGGTTCGAGGAGGCGGGGGGTAAGGCGAAACTCGAAGGCGCGATTTTTGAAATCGACCCCGGAACCGGGAAGTGCGTCGGCGCGGAAGCCCTGCGGCTGTGAAAATCGCCGTCACTTCCCCAGATAGCTCCGCACGATCTCGCGTATCATCTCGTCGCGGTCGAGCCTGCAAATCTTCCCCCGCGCGTTGCGGTGACTTGTGATATAAGTCGGATCCTCGCTCAAGAGATACCCGGAGATCTGGTTTATCGGGTCGTATCCCTTTTCCTCAAGCGCGGAGCTGACGTCCGCGAGGACGGAACGCGTCGCCTCCCCGCCCGTGACGGGGGTGAATCTTCTTGTGTAGTCGTCCATAGGGCTGCGGAACCTCCGTTCATCATTGCTGGCAGGATCATATTATACCAAACTCTGATAATTAGTAAAGTTACAATAGTATGACAAAATTTTATATCATGCGCCTCGCCGTTTATTTTTTCGGAAACGGTGTCAAATTTGTTGACAAGGCGGCGCGCATAGGTTATTATGTCACCATGAAAGCGGACGCCGCGCGGAGTTTCGGCGCGCGCCGGAATTTTATTAAATAAAGCGAGGTAAAAAAATGGCCAATATTTTTGCGAGGAGCGCGGGGGCGCACAACCAGTTCAAATGGGAGAACCTCGGCGATATACGCGAGGGCAGGGGCGACCTCGGAGAGGAGATGCCGGTGCTTGTTTACCGCCTGATGCAGTACACGATGCTCGACATCCTGACGAAGGAATACGGCACGGAGGCGGCGGACAGACATTTTCGCGACAGCGGATACCTCGCCGGAACGGAATTCGCGAAGCACAACCTGAAGCTCGACGGGGATTTCAGCGAGTTCCTCGAGAATCTTCAGGCGACGCTGAAAAACCTGAAAATCGGCATACTCCGGATGGAGGAGTTCGACTCTGAGACGGGAAACATCGTCCTGACCGTCGGGCAGGATCTCGACTGCAGCGGTCTGCCCGTGACGAACGAGACGGTGTGTACATACGACGAGGGGTTCATCTCCGGCATACTGGAGGCGTTCACGGGGGAAAAGTACGACGTGCGCGAGGTGGACTGCTGGGCGAACGGCGACAGGGTCTGCCGCTTCAACGGGAAAACGCGCAGAGCGTGACGGCGCTCCGTCGGAACGATTATCCGACGTTTGATTGACAAGGGACGAGGTAAGAGAAATGGACACTGCCGCGGAATATTTGTTTGAGTATCTGCGCGACGTCCTGTACGACCCGGCACGGGCGAATATGGATTTAACAAGACTGCCGGAGGGTTTCAAGGAACTTGGTCAGGGTCTGGAGTTTTTCGCCGGCTGCGTCTCGGAGACGCGCACGTTCGCCAAGTTCCTGGCGAAGGGCGAGCTGAACTGCCCCTTGCCGTCGCACGACAACGAGATGGCGGCGCCGCTGAAGGCGCTTCACGCGACGCTCAAGCATCTGACGTGGCAGACCCAGCAGGTCGCGAAGGGGGACTACCATCAGCACGTCGATTATCTCGGCGAGTTCGCCGCAGCGTTCAACACGATGACAAAACAGCTGGAGCAGCGCCACGTCGCCCTCGCGCGGGAGATAGAACTGTCGCGCCAGAAGACGCGGGCCCTTGAGCAGTCCAATGATTTATTTGAGACGGTGACTCGCGACAGCGAGCAGTGGATAGCCGTCGTGGAGCGGGACACGGGGGAACTGCTGTTCTGCAACTATCCCGTCACGCAGATTCTCGCGGCGGAAGATTTCCTGCCGCAGCTCAAACGCCGGATGAGCGCGGAAATGACGGAAACGGACAGCGGCATGTCAAGCCGCTCCGTCGAAATCGAGCTGACGGAGAACGGCATCGTGCAGTATTTCACCGCTTTGATCAGGCCGATCACATGGCGCGAGAAGCCGTCTGTCGTGTTCGTGCTATCCGACGTCAGCGAGGCGCGCGCCCATATACGCGAGCTGGAAAACACCGCCTACAGGGACACGCTGACGCGCCAGTACAACCGCCATTTCGGTATGCGCCTGCTCGACAGGTGGACGGCGGAAAAACGGAGCTTTATGCTGTGCTTTGTGGATATCGACAACCTGAAATACGTCAACGACAAGTTCGGGCACAACGAGGGGGACAGGTATATCCTGTCTGTAACGGCGGTACTGCGCGGCTTTTCGCCCGATATCACGATATGCCGCCTCGGCGGGGATGAGTTTATGCTTCTCGCCGAAGGCTGGGATGAGGACCGCGCCAACGCGCACCTCGAAGCGCTGCGCGCGCGGCTTCTGAAGCGGAATGAAGATCCGGACTCCCGGTATTTTCACAGCATGAGCTACGGCGTCGTCGCCGTGCCGGGGGACAACACGCTCTCCCCGAGCGAACTTCTGGCGAAGGCTGACGAGAAAATGTACAAATACAAGCGGGATCACAAGCTGGAGCGAACCTCGCTCGCGGACACGACGGACCCGGGAAAGTAGCCTATGGGGAAAATATTCACCGTTGACGTATCGAAGTGCAACGGATGCTATAACTGCCAGCTTGCCTGCAAGGACGAACACGCCGATAACGACTGGCGGCCATACGCCGCCCCGCAGCCCGAAACCGGGCATTTCTGGCTGCGGCTCGCGGAGCACGCCGGCGGAACGATACCGAAAGTGAAAATCCACTACACGGCGGAGCTGTGCTGTCACTGCGAAAACGCCGCCTGTATGTCCGCGTGCGAGCTCGGCGCGTTTTACCGGCGCGGCGACGGTCTCGTCATACTCGATCCCGGAAAATGCGCCGGCTGCGGCGCGTGCGCCAAGGCGTGCCCTTACGGCGCGATATATTACAACGAAAAGCTGAAAATCTGCCAGAAGTGTACGGGCTGCGCGCATCTGCTCGACAACGGCTTCCGCCTGCCGCGCTGTGTTGAGGCGTGCCCGACGGACGCGCTCGGCTTCGGGGAGGAGGACGAGCTGCGCGGCTTCGCGATAGGCGCGCAGGTGCGCTCCCCGGAGACGGGCTGCCGCCCGCGCGTGTACTACCGCAACATCCCCGGACGCTTCATCGCGGGCACGGTATACGACCCCGTCGATAAAGAGGTCGTAATCGGCGCGAAGATCCGGGCTGTGAACGGCGGCAAAACGCGCCGCACGGAAACCGACGAATACGGGGACTTCTGGTTCACGGATCTTCCGGCGGGGCAGTACGGCGTCGTAATCGAGGCGCGCGGCTTTGAGTATAAGACGTTTGACAGCGTGGACGCGACGCGGGACGTGAACCTCGGAGACATTCCGCTCGAAAGGGTCTGACGATTCGTCTACGCCCTGTCGCTCGGCTTTGTGAACAGGGAAAAAACGAACCCGAACACAATGGCGGCCGCCAGTCCCGCCGCCGACGCCGTCAGCCCGCCGGTCAGGATCCCGAGCGCCCCGCGCTCCGCCACTTCTTTTTTCACGCCCTCCGCCAGCGCGTACCCGAAGCCCGTCAGGGGAACGGACGCGCCCGCGCCCGCCCATTTTACAATCCGGCCATAGACCCCGGAGCCCCCGAGCGCAACGCCCGCCACGACGTAAGCGGTCAGTATGCGCGCCGGGGTCAATTTCGTCTTGTCGATCAAAAGCTGCCCGACGGCGCACAGGACGCCGCCTACGAGAAAAACCTTCAAAAACGTAAATACAGTATCCATCTCCGAATTTACCCCTTTAGCCCGCCCGCGCCGTTTTCAATCGACACCGCGTAGCAGATTGACGGTATGCTCTCCCCCTGTTGCGTCGAGACCGAGGAGAGCATGGCGCCCGTCGCGGCGAACAGCACGCGGTTCAGACGCCCCGCGCGCATCGCGCGCAGGATATGCCCCGCGAGCACGGACGCACCGCAGCCGCACCCGGAGCCTCCCGCGTGGACGTCCCGGCTGTCCCCGGAGTATATGAGAAGCCCGCAGTCGGCGTAGTTCTCCTTTAAACCCATCCCCGCGTCGGAAAAAAGCCCGCGCAGAAGCTCCGCGCCGAGCGAGCCGAGGTCTCCCGTCGCTATCATGTCGTAGTAACCCGGGGAGCGCCCCGTGTCCGCGAAGTGCGCGGAGAGTGTATCGAACGCGGCGGGCGCCATGGCCGCGCCCATATTGTTCGCGTCCCGTATTCCGGCATCCGTGATCTTCGCGGACGTGAAGCCCGTCACGCGCGGCGGGGACCGTCCTGCCTCTCCCGCGCCCACAACGACCGCCCCCGCGCCGGTCACCGTCCACTGCGCCGTCGGCGCGCGCTGTCCCCCGTATTCCAGCGGAAAGCGGAACTGCCTTTCCGCGCCGCAGAAATGCGACGACGTCACGGCGGCTGCCCGCGCGGCGAAGCCCCCGTCCACGGCCATACACGCGAGTATCAGACTCTCCGCCATAGTCGAGCACGCGCCATACACGCCGAAAAACGGGACGCCCATATCCCTCATGCCGAAAGAGGACGCCGTGCATTGGTTCAGCAGGTCGCCCGCGAATACGAAATCCAGCGACCGGGGCTCAAGCCCGGCACCGCCGAGGGCCGCCGAGAGCGCGAGCCTTTGCATTTTGCTTTCAGCCTTCTCCCACGTTTCGACGCCGAACAGTGCGTCCTCGTTCAAAATGTCGAATTCGCCCCCAAGCGGCCCCTCTCCCTCTTTTTTGCCCCCGACGCACGCCGAGCCGAGCACGGACGGCGGATTTTCAAACGCTACGGTGCGCTCCCCGATTTTTTTGATGCCCATCACGCAAGCCTCCGATTGTGTTGTCGCGTTTAGGATTCTCTTTTCAGGGGAATTTATTACACGGCAAAAGGTCGTGTGATCCTCGCGTTTCGCGCAATCACTTTCCGCGCCGGGCGAGATCGTCCGCGAGCCCGCTCAGCGCGCCGGCATTTTCAAAAGCCGGGCGGAGGGCGGCTTTCGCCCGCTCCGTCTCCCCGGCGATGAGCTCTTCACAGCGCGCGCGGCCGAACAGCGTGAAAAACGTCGTCTTGCCCCTCTTTTCGTCCGATCCCGCGGGCTTGCCGAGTGTCGCGGAATCCGCCGTCGCGTCGAGCGCGTCGTCGCGTATTTGAAACGCCATCCCGACGGCGCGGGCGTATTCCCCCGCCGCGCGGAGCTGTATATCCGACCCTCCCGCCGAAAACACTCCGAGTTTCGCCGCCGCTTCCATGAGCGATGAGGTTTTCATGGCGTGGATTTTATAGAGCCCGTCCGCGTCCGCGCCGCGCTCCTCCGCCTCCATATCGAGCGCCTGTCCCCCGCAAATGCCGAGTTCCCCCGCGGCGCGGGCGAGCTCACGGAGCATTTTCACGACGCGCTCCGGTTGCAGGGGGGACGCGGCGACGAGTTCAAACGCCTTCGCCTGAAGCGCGTCCCCGGCGAGGATCGCCCTCCACTCCCCGAAAACGATATGATTTGACGGCTTGCCTCGCCGCAACTCGTCGTCGTCCATCGCGGGCAGATCGTCGTGAATCAACGAATATGTGTGAAGGCACTCCACGCCGCAAGCCGCGTCGAGCGCTGTTGCTTCGTCCCCGCCGCACGCTAAGCAGAACAGCAGCGTCAGCACGGGGCGCACGCGCTTTCCCCCCGCCGCGAGGCTGTACCGCATGGCGTCCGACAGCGCGGACGGCACCCCGCCCCCGGCATCCTTGCCCGTCGCGGCAAAATATGACGCCAGCCGATCCTCAATCATGGCGCGGAGTCTGCCGTACTCCGCGCGAAAGCTATTCATCGGCTTCAAACGGCGCTTCGCGCGGCTCTCCGTTTTCCCCCTTTGACAGCCTGACGACGGTCTGCTCCGCCGCGTCGAGCAGTTTGTTGCAGAGCGTCACCAGACCCGCGCCCTCCTCATACAGCGCGAGCAGCTTGTCGAGCGGCGCTTCGCCGCGCTCCAGCGCCGCCACGATCTCCTCTATCCGCGCGAGGGCTTCCTCGAAACTTTTTTTCTGCTTTGCCATTTTATTTTCCGCCTTATCTCCCGATGTTCCCTGTTATAAACGTAAATATTTTTAAATATTTGCGATATATTCCGATTGTAACCCCGAATAATGTTCTCTGCGTCAATTGACCGCGCACGAAATCTCGTCCTCGCGCAACCGGAGGGCGAGGATGTCCCCGGGTCTCACGTCCGCGGCGCTTCTTACGACCGCGCCCCGCGCGTCCCGCGCTATCGCGTAGCCGCGCCCGAGCACCTTCAGCGGGCTCAAGGCGTCAAGCGACGCCGCCGCTTTGGAAAAGCGCGTCCCGGAGCCCGAAATCCGGCGGCGAGCCGCCGACAGCATCCGCTCCCCCGCGCGGTCAACCGCGAGTCGTCTGTCGTCGAGATAATTTTCCGGGGAGCTCATAATCCGCGCGCCCGCCGCCGCGTTGAGCCTGCGGCGCAAATCCCGTATCGTATTCTCCCCGCTCCTCGCGATTCGCGCGGAGATATTCCTCAGCCCGCCGCGCACGTCGGAAATGTCCGGAACGGCCAGCTCCGCCGCGTTGGACGGCGTCGCGGCGCGCAGATCCGCCGCAAAATCCGCGATGGTGACGTCGGGCTCGTGCCCCACGGCGGAGATTACGGGTATCTCGGACGCGAAAATCGCGCGGGCCACGCGCTCGTCGTTGAACGCTTGCAAATCCTCGATAGAGCCGCCGCCGCGCCCCGCGATGATCAACTCCGCGATTTTATGGCGGTTGCAGTATTTTATCGCCCCGGCAATCTCCGGCGGCGCTTCCGCCCCCTGCACGCGCACGGGGAGTACTATCACCTTCGTCAAAGGCCAGCGCGCTCCGAGCACCCTTATTATATCGCGCACGGCAGCGCCCGCGCCTGATGTTATAACGGCGACGGAGCGCGGCGCTTTCGGTATCGGTTTTTTGCGGGAAGCGTCAAAAAGCCCTTCAAGCCTCAGCTTTTCTTTCAGCCGTTCGTACTCGGCGTACAGATCGCCGACGCCGTCCGGCGTAACGGATGAGGCGTAAAGCTGGTAAGCCCCATCGCGCACATAGACCTCCAGCCGTCCGAAAGCTATGACCTTCATTCCGTTTCCCGGTTTAAAGCGCAACTTATCCGCCGCCGCCTTGAACATCACGCAACGCAGAGAGCCGGCGGAATCTTTCATCGTGAAATAGCGGTGCCCGGAGGGATATATTTTATAATTCGAGATCTCCCCCCGCACGGCAAGCGACGCCAGCACATCGTCTGACGCTATGAGCGTTTTGACGTATTCGTTCAGCGAGCCGACCTCGAATACCCCGTCATCCCTCATTGCGTACCTCGTCCCTCGCGAACGAGCCGAGGACGCCGTTGACGAACGCCGTGGTTTCCTCCGTCTCATATTTTTTCGCAAGATCAATCGCCGCGTCTATGGCGGAACTCGTCGGTATCTCCGGCATATGCAGCATCTCGAACATCGCGACGCGCATAATGGCGGCGGCCTCGCGCGAAATGCGGCTCACCTGCCAGCCGACGGAGTATTTTTCTATATAGCCGTTAAGCTCCGCGAAGCGCGACGCGACGCCCTCCACGACGCGATCTAAGTACTCCCTTTCCCCGCCGCGCGGCATGGATTTATACAGCTCATCCTCCCCGCAAAGCGTCGCGTAATACTCCTCGGACAAAACCTCCTCCACCAGCTCCGCAGCGCCGCGCCCGTTTTCCGCAAGCGCGAACGCGAGCCTCACCGCCAGCTCGCGCGTACCCGTTCTCGTCATTTTTTATGACCATGCCTTTCGTTTCGCCGCAAACGCTCTATTTCGCCTTTTTGAGGGACACTCCGCAGATGTGGACGTTCACAGCCTCCGGGCGGAGTCCGATCGACGCCTCAACGGCCTCGCACACCGCTTTCTGAACGCTCTCCCCGAGCTTTGCCAGCGCGCTGCCGAGCTCCGCGACAAGGTAAATATCGAACGAGACGGATTTTTCCGCGACGGACGCGCGTATGGACCGCGCGAGCGCCTTTTTATTCAAAAGCTCGCCTATATCCTTGCCGTACGAAGGGTAAAGCGCGTAAACGCCCTCCACCTCCGCCGCCGCGCCGCCCGCTATCACGATGAGCACATCCTCCGATATGCTAACGCTCCCGCCCTCGTCGGCGTATGTGATATAATCCTTTGTTTCGCTCATTTCCGGCCCTCCTCCCCGCGCGGGGCAATCGCTCCCCGCGCGTTTTTTTCGTTCAGGTGATAATGATTATATCACCGATGCCGCGAATTGAAAACACTTTTTTGCGAGAGCGCCGCCCCCGCCGCGCAGAACCCGCTTCCGCCCGATGCCGTCCCCCCGCTCTATTGCCGTCCGCCCGTCTTGCTCATCATCGCATACCCTTTGAGCGCCATGGCGAGACCTATGACGAACAGCCAGCACACGGCGGGCAAAACCGCGCAGCCAAGCAGGATTATCCCCGCGCACATAAGCGCGGCGCCGACATGCGCGCCTATTTTGCGTTTCATAAACGATACCGCCTTTACAATAAGTCACAGCGCATTATATGACGCCCCGGCGGCGGATGTTCATTTGTACTCCCTCGCGCGGGCTTCGGCGGCCTCGGCGCACAGCCTCACGTAGCTGCGGTGCCGCGCCGAGGCAATCTCTCCTCTCCGCGCGGCTTCGAGCACCGCGCAGCCGGGCTCTGACGTGTGGGAGCAGTCGCGGAAGCGGCAATGCCCGAGATACGGCGCGAAATCGCGGAACGCCCGCTCCAGCTCCGCGGACGTTTTCGGCGCCGCCCGCTCCGTGTCAAACGCCGAAAAGCCCGGCGTATCGGTGACAAGCGCGCCTTTGATGTCGTACAGCCTGACGTGTCTTGTCGTATGGCGCCCGCGTCCGAGCTTTCCGGATACCTCGCCCGTCGCTATATCGAGCCCCAGGGCGTTCAGTATGCTCGACTTCCCCACCCCGGAGCTTCCCGTCAGCGCGCTCGTCCGCCCCCGCAGGGCATGGAGCAACTCCTCCGTCCCCTCTCCCGTCCTGGCGCTCACGCGGAAAACGCGGAAGCCCGCGCGCGAATAAATCCCGTACAGCGCGCCGGCATCATTCAAATCGAGCTTGTTGAGGCATATGACAGGCTCCGCGCCGGCGAGCTCCGCCGCCGCCGCCATGCGGTCTATGAGATAAGTCTCCGTGACGGGCGGCGCGGCGGACGCCACTATGACCATGGCGTCGATATTCGCGACTGGCGGCCTCGCGAACTCGTTTTTGCGCGGCAGTATCCGCGTCACCGTGCCCTTGTTTTCTCCGTGAAGCTCCGCCTCCGCCCTGTCTCCGACGAGCGGGGAGATATTTTCACTGCGGAATCTGCCGCGAGCGCGGCACTCGATTATCCCGCGCGATTCGTCCGCTTTCACGTAATAAAACCCGGCGAGCGCTTCTACGATGACCCCCGTGACGGCATCCGCCACGCGCTATTCCCCGGTCCCCGCCGTCTCCTCCGGGGGCGTCGGCGTCGCGGGTGGCATTTCCGTCGGCGTCTCCGGGGGCTCATATGTCACGCCGGGCGGTTCGGTCTCTGTGGGATCGGGCGTTTTCGTGGGCTCCGGGGTCTCCGGCGGGCCGCTTGAAACCTGCAGGAATATCTCCGTATGCTCCGGCACCAGCTCGCCCTTCTGCGTGTTGTACAGCACGGTGTCGTACGCGGCTTCGCTTTCCTTGTATTCGATCGGCAGTCCGATAGTGAGCTTTTTGCTCTCAAGCTCCAGCCGCGCCGCGGACAGCGTCAGCCCCTCGACATTCGGCACCTCCACCTTCTTGATTTCCGGGCCTTCGGAGTACGTGATGTACACCGTCATATTTTTCGTCATAAGCTCGTCCGCCGACGGCACCGTCTCGATAACAAGGTCGCGCGTCACGCTGTCGCTTTTGACGGGCTGCATGACGATTTCCAGCTCAAGGTTCAGCTCCGCGTACTCCGTTTTTATTCTCTTGACGGCGTTCTCCGCCACCCTGTAGTCCTGCCCCGTGAGATCGGGCATTCGCGGCATCGGGCGCTTCCCCTGCGACACGTACAGCGTCACCTCTATCCTCTCGTCCGTCAGCATCTCGCGCGTGTCCGCCTTGGGTGTCTGCGCGTAAATCACTCCTTCGTCGTACTCGTCGCTGTACGTGGAGTCCACCGCTATCGAAAACTCGTACATCCGCACGTACTCCTCTTCAAAGCGCACCTCGTCGTACGGCATTCCAACGAAGCTCGCGACGGAGACGTAGTTGTCGTCCGGCGCGAACCAGTCCTTCACGCTGCCCCATATGAACAGCAGGGCGCCGACGGCGAGCACGATGACGGCGGCGACGGCGATGAGCGACGCCGTGCTGAAGCTCGCGCCGCGGGCTCGCTTGTATTCCTCGCGCGACAGGCCGCCGCGCCTCGGCCGCAGCGGCAGCGCGCGTTCCCGGCGCGCGGGCGCCGCCTGTTTCATGGCCTCCGCCGATTTCGCGAGCGCAAGCTCCGCCGGGACGGGGCGCGTCTCGTCAATCGCGCGGCTCTCGGCGGCGGGCGGCGCGTACCGGAATACCGCCGCCGGGTTTTTGCGGAACTCCTCCAGGTCGCGCAACAGCTCCTCCGCCGTCGCGTAGCGCGCCCGCAGCCGGGATTCCATGGCGTGCATCGTGATGTCCTCAAGCCCCTGCGGCACGTCGGGGTTTATATCGCGCGGCATGAGCGGTATGGAAGAGATATGCTGAATCGCGACGGACACGGGCGAATCCCCTATGAACGGGAGGCGGCTTGTCAGCATTTCGTACATCACGACGCCGAGCGAGTAAATGTCCGTGCGCACGTCCACATGCCCGCCTTTCGCCTGCTCCGGCGATATATAGTGTACGCTGCCGAGCGATTCCTGCGCCAGCGTGTTCTGATTGGAAATGAGCCGCGCTATGCCGAAGTCCGCCACTTTTATGCTGCCGTCTTTCAATATCATTATGTTGTGCGGCTTGATGTCGCGGTGAATTATCCCTTTCGAGTGCGCGTGGGCGATCGCCTTCGCTATCTGAATAGAAAAGTGCAGGGCTTCTTTCCAGCTCAGCAGGCCTTTGCGGTTAATATACTGCTTGAGCGTGATGCCCTCTATCAGCTCCATGACGATATAGTCCACGCGGGGCGTTTTGGACACGTCGTAAACCGCGACGATGTTCGGGTGCGACAGCATCGCCACCGCCTGGCTCTCCGTATGGAAGCGGCGGCGGAAATCCTCGTCCCCCGCCAGCTCCTCTTTCAAAATCTTCACGGCGACAAGGCGGTTCAGGCGGTGGCAGCGCGCCTTGTAAACCACCGCCATGCCGCCCGCGCCGATCTTCTCAAGTATTTCGTACCTGTTGTCAAGAAGCTTGCCTATATACTTGTCGTTTAAGTCCATTTCAAGCACCTCCCGGTATCCCGCGTCCTCATGCCCTTATTGTCACAACGGTCACGTTGTCCGGCGCGCCGCGCCGGAGCGCCGCGTCAATAAGCCTGCCGCACAGCTCGGATAGCTCCCCGCCGCGCCGCGCCTCGTCGCGGAGCTCGCCGCACGACAAGAGATTTGAAAGCCCGTCTGAGCACAGAACAAGATAATCCCCGCTTTTCAGAACCACGGAAAACACGTCCGGCGGCGCGCCCGGCGCCGCCCCGAGGGCGCGCGTGATGAGATTCCTGTTCGGGTGCCTTCGCGCCTGCTCGTTCGTGATTTCGCCGCGCTCCACCATGTCCTCTACGACGGAATGGTCGCGCGTCACGCGCAGCGCGCCCCCGTCCGAGATATGGTACGCCCGCGAATCGCCGATGTTCGCGACAACGGCGCGCCCGCCCGACACTATGGCGGCAACGAGCGTTGTCCCCATGCCCCGGCAGTCCGCGTCCGTCTCCGCGCGCTCGCACACCGCCGCGTCCGCCCGCATTACCGCCTCCGCGAGCGCGTCCTCCCGCGCCCACCGCGCAGCGGCGGCGTCGGGGGAAAAGCGCGCGTCCATATCGGCAAGAAAGCTCTCCACAGCGATGCCGGATGCCACCTCGCCCGCGTTGGCGCCGCCCATGCCGTCACAGACGACGGCGACCGCCGTGTCCCCGTACAAGCGCGCGCCGAACGCATCCTGATTGGCGCGCCGCGCGCGCCCGATGTCAGTCTGCCCGAAAATCTCCATAAGCGCCTATTTCTCCCCACAACAGCCCGCCGCGCAAGCGCCGGTCAACGCGAATCTCCGCCCCGCCTGAGCTGTCCGCACGCCGCGTCAATATCCGCGCCCAACCTGCGCCGGAACGTGAAATTCACGCGGCCCTCCGTAAGTATCCCGGCAAACGCCTCGACGCTCTCCCGCCCGCTTGGGCGGAGCCCCCGCTCCGCCACGCGGTTCAGCGGTATGAGGTTGAGATGCCACGGCTCGCCGCGAAGCAATCGCGCGAGCTCCCGCGCGTGGCCCTTCGTGTCGTTCACCCCGTCAATAAGCGCGTACTCAAAAGATACGCGCCGCCCCGTCCTCGCGAAATACCTTCGGCAGGATGCCATCAGGGCGGCCACCCCGCCCGCCTTGTTGACGGGCATAAGTCGCGTACGCGTTTCGTCGTCCGGCGCGTGCAACGATACCGACAGCGTCAATTGTAAACCACTTTCCCCGAGCTTGTCAACTTTTTCTGTCAGCCCGCACGTCGAAAGCGAAATATGGCGCATCCCGACATTCATCCCGCGCGGGTGTGAGACGAGCTCCAGAAAGCGCATGACGTTCTCGAAATTGTCCAGCGGCTCCCCTATGCCCATCAGCACGATATTTGAAATCCCCGCGCCGCGCCCGCCCGGCGCGGGCGCCGAAAATATGACCTGATCGAGAATTTCCGACGGCAGGAGGTTCCGGGACAGCCCGCCGAGCGCGGACGCGCAGAACGCGCATCCCATTCTGCACCCCGCCTGACTCGACACGCATACGGTGTTCCCGTGCCTGTATCGCATGACGACGGACTCGACAAGCTCCCCGTCGCCCAGCCGCCGGAGATATTTCACCGTGCCGTCAATCGCGGATTCCCGCCGCCGCACCGTCTCCGGCGCGGAGACGCGGTACAGGCCGCTCAACTTGTCCCGCAACGGCTTTGAGAGGTCTGTCATCTCACCGAAGCTCCGCGCGCCGCGATGCAGCCACGCGAAAATCTGATCGGCGCGGAACCCGCTCTCTCCGAGTCCCGCGAGCTCCGCGCGCAGTTCCTCCGGCGTCATGGATTTGATGTCGAAGGGCGTTCCCGTCATAGCGCTTTTCTCCTGAAAACGGCGTAGAAAAACCCGTCCCCGCCGTCGCTGTGCGCGTACAGAGACGTCTTTCCCTCAAGCTCAAAAGCGCCGCCGCGCAACTCCGAGAACGCTTCCACAACGCCGTCGTTTTCGCGCCGCATCCACGTGCACGTCGAATACACAAGCGTCCCCCCCGGCTTAACATATGATGAGCACGCGAGCAAAATGCCGAGCTGCGCCTCGGGCAGTCCCGCCGTGTCAGCGTCCGTCTTAAAGCGTATGTCCGGTTTTTTGCGTATCACGCCGAAGCCGGAGCAGGGGACGTCCGCTATCACGGCATCGGCCTTCCCCTCCAGCTCCGGTATCGGCTCCGCCGCGTCACGCGCGCGCGTTTCGATTATATCAATCCCGAGCCTTCTCGCGCCGTCGCTTATGAACCGCGTTCTGCCCGGCGTGTCAAAGGCTATGATCCTGCCCTTGTTTTCCATATCCATCGCCGCGGCGAACGATTTTCCTCCCGGCGCGGCGCAAGCGTCCACGACAATATCCCCGGGCCCGGCTCCCAACGCGAGCGCGGCGCGCGCGCTCGACGGATCCTGCGCGAAGAACAGCCCCTCCCGGAAAGCCCCGAGCGAAGCGACTTCCCCCGCGCCGTGAAGCTCTATAATCGCGGGCTGCCCCCCGGGGCGGGCATCTATGCCCTCTCCTCTCAGGCGGGCGAGAAGCCCCTCCCCCGTTATTTTCAGCGTGTTCGCGCGCGCGTAAACGGGCGGCTCCTTGTTGTTCGCCTCAAGCTCCGCCTCGGCGCGTTCTTCCCCAAGCTGCGCCGTCAGTTCCCGCACGAGCCGTACTGGGTGGCTGTATAAAATCGCGAGCCGCTCCGCCGCGCTCTCCGCCCGCACCTCCGGGAAGCCGTCCCCCGCCAGCCGTCGCAACACGGCGTTGACAAAGCCCGCCGCGCGCGCTCCCGCCGCCCTCCGCGCGGCTTCCGCCGCCTCATTCACGACGGCGAACGCCGGGGTTTTACCGAGAAACGCCATCTGATATACGGCCGCGCGCAGTATGTCGAGGATCGGCGGCGCGAGCCTGCTGAGACCGAGCTTTGAGGCGGACGCGATATAGTAGTCGCACAGCGCGGTATTCCGCGCTGTGCCGTACGCGATTTGCTTTGCCAGCGCGCGCTCCCGCGCGTCGGAGAGCGCCGTCAGACGTTTTTCGACGGCGGCTTTCAGTTCCGCGCCCCGCCTGTATTCGCGCAACGCGCTCCGCGCGGCCTCCCGCGCCGTAATATCCATTCCGCTTCGCTTACCTCCGGTACGTATCGGCGGGGCGCCCCGCCGTTTCCCGCGCTTCAGCCGCCGTCAGCGTCCAGCCCGAACCACTCCGCGAGCAGCTCGCGGAATTCGGAGTCCCCGCCGACAGCGCGCTCCGTTACGCGCCCGTTCTCCGCGCGCTTAAACTGCCTGTCCGTC
>JAITJC010000038.1 GCA_031279125.1 Oscillospiraceae bacterium | reverse complement strand
TCGCGTTTAACTGTTTTGACAAACGGCGCCGGTATTTTTTAATCCGACGCTGTATGACGCATATTTTACACCGGAAGCGCGAAAAAGGCAACCATTATTTTTTGAACAGTGTTTTAATTTTTGATATCAGTTCCATACATTTGAACCGCGCGACGGCGCCTTCCCGCTCCGTTATGAGGCTTATCTCCCCCTCGTCGAGTATGGCGGCGACGGTCTCAACGGCGTCCGGGGCGCAGAGGGGCGGGAACACGACGCACCACCAGTTGCGCCCCAGCCCCTCGCCGATTTCGACGCGCAGCGCCGTGTAGCGCCCGGCGGGGAGGGAGAACGTGTCGTATTCGCGCGTCGGGAAATCCTCTTCGCGCAAGCTCGCCTTGACGCCGCAGGACAGGCCGGAGGCGCGTATCTCGCGCAGCGCCGCGTCCTCCGCGGCGGCAAGCTGACCGTATATGACGCCCCGAGCCTCTCCCGCGTCCCGGACGCCGGAAAGGTGCCCGGACAGCGAGGACAGCACGGCGTCGCGGACGCGGAGCTTTAAGGCTTGGTCGCGCTCCGAATCGGAATTCGCGACGACGTGAAGACGTATGAGCTTGCCGGAAAGCTCCGCCTGCTCGCGGGAAACGGACGAGCCGAACATCAGCGCGGCGAGCAGGGCGGCGATAAAGGACAGCTCCCAATTGCGGAATTTCATTGCGGCGTAATCTCCTTTTGCTTTGTGTCGCGCGGCGCGCGCCGGGGAACGGGGGGATTGTCGCCGGAAAAATAAATTTTTATTCAAAAGTATTGACATGGCCGCGAATATATTGTAATATACAGTAATATACTAAACGCAAAATGTAACTTGCGGTAAACAATCTTCGCCATTGGGAGCGTTTTATGCGGCAGAGCAATGCAAAAACACTGTACGCCCCGCGCGCGGTCATATGCGCGGGTTCCTTTTTCTCGCGCGGGGCGAGGCGCGGGGCGCGGCGCGGGCGCGGACTCGGGAGCGCGCTCTCCGCGGCGGGGGGCGTAGCCGCCGCGTTTCTGGCGGGGGCGCTGCTGTGCGTCCCGCGCGCGGCTATGGCGTCCGGCGCGAAGCAAATCGACGATGTCCGCGTTCCCCTCGGCGTGTACGGGGACGCGACGGAGACGCGCGGGGCGGCGCCGGAGCGCGTCGAGGAAGAGCGCCGTTATTTGAGCGTTCCGTTTGAAACGGTCACGGTCTCATCCCCCGATATGTACGAGGGCGAAACGGCGGTGATAACGGAGGGGCGCGGCGGTCTGCGGCGCGTCACGACGCGAAGCGAGTTTTACGAGGGCGAGGAAAGTCCGAGGGAAACCGTGTCGAACGAGCTTGTAATCGAGCCCGTGACAGAGACGATAGCGGTCGGCGCGGCGGAAAGACCGCTTACGGCGTCCTTCGGCGAATATATCTGGCCGGCGAGGGGCCCGGTGTCGTCGTGGTTCGGCTACCGCAGGGACGCCGTGGGTTCCCAAAATCACAAAGGCATAGACATAGCGGGGGAGAGGGGCGACGACATTTACGCCGCGGACGGCGGCGAGGTCATACTGGCGGACAATTCCCTCACGGGCTTCGGACTGCTCATACAGATACGGCACGACAACGGCGACGTGACGTACTACGCGCACAACAGCAAGCTGCTCGTCTCGGAAGGGGAGCGCGTACAGCGCGGACAGGTGATAGCGGAAATGGGGGCGACGGGCGTCGCGAGCGGCGTGCACTGCCATTTTGAGCTGCGCCGGGACGGGAACGCCGTGAATCCCGTGAAATACCTGCCCTGAAAAAAATTCCGGGGCCGGGAAAAAACGCTTGCGTTCTTCCGAGCGGCGCTGTATAACGCGTACATCACTTCGTTTTGCTCCCGATTTCGCGCCCCCGAGGGCTCACCCGTGGGAGAATGTCTCCATTTGCGCGCCGCCGTACAGCGCGGAGGATAAATCGGAGACGCCGGGGATGCCGCAGGCGTCGGCGCGGCAGTGCTTACAGTGCCGGAACTGCTCCAGATGCCGCCCCGCCTCGCGGCGGGCTTTTTCTATCTGCTCGCACGTGGGTTCCGGGGTGCCCGCGAACTCGTTTTGCGGGATGAGCGGCAGGATGTTGTGGCGTGAAGCGCCCGCTTTGGCGGCGGCTTCGGCGATGTCGGCTATGCGCGCGTCGTTTACGCCCGGAATTAACACCGTGTTCACCTTTACAGTCATGCCGGCGTCAACGCATTCGCGTATGCCCGCAAGTTGCGCCGATATCAAATCCGCCCCGCCCTTGACCCACGACACGACGCCGCGGAGCGTATCGCCGTCCGCGGCGTTTACCGTAACGGTGACGCTTCGCACGCCCGCGTCCCGCAGTTCCCCCGCTTTGCCGGGCAGGGCGAGCCCGTTGGTGCTGAGGCATTTTATAAGCTCCGGGTACTCGCGGTGCACAAGCCTGAAGGTTTCTATGGCGTGCCCCGTTGCGAGCGTGTCTCCGGGACCGGCTATGCCCACGACCGTTATCTCCGGGCAGAGCTTCAGGGCGCGCCGGACTGTCGCGGGGGCGTCCTCCGGCCTCAAGATGCCGCCCGCCACGCCGGGGCGGTTTTCCGACGTGTTCTGCGACCTGCTGCAAAAACGGCATTGGATGTTGCAAGCGGGGCTGACGGGCAGGTGCAGACGCCCGGAGGCGTTGTGCGCCTTTTCCGAAAAGCAGGGGTGATCGTCCATGATGTCGCGGCGGCGGGGGGTGAACTTCGGGCGTTTCAGATAGCGTATGTAGTCCTCCGTGAGCTGTTCGATATGCCCTGTCTGCTCCAACACCTGTATGCCCTCCCGCGTGAGCAGGTTGTACGCGTAGCCGCCCACGCGGGACGCGAACAGCACGTTGCAGCCGGACAGCGATTCGACGCGCTCGCGGAGTTTGCCGCTGTCGTGATTCCCGAGTTCGCACGGCTCGGGCGTTTCGCGCGGGGGCTCAAAGTCCCACGTATAGTCGGCGGCGTTTATTTCGACGATTACGAAAAAGGGCGCGCGCCCGAAGTGCGCCGATACAAACTCACCGTCTCTTGTGGCGAAGGCGAGCTTCATCAGCTGTACCAGTAGCGCGATTTTTCGTCGCGCTCGTCGAAAATCCCGGTGGACAGATACCGCTCGCCCGTGTCGGGCAGTATGGCGAGCACGGTTTTTCCTTCGTTCTCCGGGCGGCGCGCTATCCGCGCGGCGGCGAACGCCGCCGCGCCGGAGGAAATACCGACAAGCAGACCCTCCGTTTCCGCCAGCGCGCGCGCCGTGTCGATGGCTTCCTCGTCAAGCACGGTGTATATCTCGTCGATCAGCGACAAATCGAGCACGCTCGGCACGAAGCCCGCGCCGATGCCCTGGATTTTGTGCGGGGAAGGGTTCCCGCCGGACAGCACGGGGGATGCCGACGGCTCGACGGCGACGACGCGCACGGACGGCTTTTTCGCTTTCAAAAACTCCCCCGCGCCCGTTATCGTGCCGCCGGTGCCGACGCCGCCGACAAAAATATCAACGGCACCCTCCGTCGCTTCCCAAATCTCAGGCCCCGTCGTCTCTCTGTGGATTCTCGGATTCGCCGGATTTTCAAACTGCTGGAGGATAAGTCCGCCCGGGATCTGCGTTTGAAGCTCCTCCGCCTGACGTATCGCGCCTTTCATTCCCTGCGCGCCCGGCGTCAGGACAAGCTGCGCCCCGAGCGCCGTGACGAGCGCGCGCCGCTCGCGGCTCATCGTGTCCGGCATAACCACCACCATCTTGTATCCGCGCGCCGCCGCGACGAACGCCAACCCGACGCCCGTGTTGCCGCTCGACGGCTCGATTATCACGGATTCCGGCGTGAGAACGCCTTTTTCCTCCGCGTCCGCCACCATAGCGTAGGCGATGCGATCCTTAACGCTGCCGAGGGGGTTGAAGTACTCCAGCTTGAACAGCAAATCCGATTCCGAGACGCCCGCGACGCGCGAGAACGCTTTCGGGCGCAGAACGGGCGTGTTCCCGATAAGCTGGGTCAGGTTGTTTACGACGATACCGCTCATACTGCCTCCGTCTCCTTGATGTTCAGTTTCGTGTCCCGCGCGAGCCATTCGGCGCTGAGAGGCAGTTTGACGCCCCGCGAGATGTTCTTGACGAAATTCGTGTTCTTCAGCGCCTTTGACGCCTTGCGAGCCAGCTCGTAAGCGCCCGTGTAGCCCATATAGTTCAGCGCCTGCCCGAACAGCGGAAGGTTCGGTATGCCGAGGCGCGACACCCAGCCGTTGGCACCCACATGGCCGCAGTAGAGGTCGGGGCGCAGACGCGCGAGTACGTTCAGCTCTTCCGCGGGCTGTCCGGCGGCGACGGTGATTTCCAGCCGGGGGTCCTCAAGCTCCTCCATGATTTCCTCGACGAAGCGGTCTACGTTGTGCGCCTTCACGCCCACGACATCCATACCGAGATCCTCCGCGAAAAAGCTCGCCGTCGTCAGAATCCGCGTCTCGCCGCCGCCGACGTAGACGCTCTTGCCGCGAAGCTCCCGGCGGAACGGTTCCAGCGCCGCGTTGAGCTGATCGTTTTCGAGCTTTATGACGCGCTCGGCTTCCGCTTCCAGACCGAAAAACTCCGCGATGCGCAGCAGCCAGAGATTCGTGGAGCGTATCCCTATCGGCAGGGTGTCTATTATATACGGCGTGCCGAAGCGTTCTTTCAAATGCCCCAGCAGATAGTCGTCGTGCGTGGCGCAGACGGATACGTTCAGCGCCGCTTCCCCTATGCGCGCGAGGTCGTCAAGCGACGCGTGCAGCGGAAGTACGCGCGGGATAAGCCCGAGAGCGGAGACAATGCGCGACAGCTCGACCTCGTCGCCGTTGGAGTTTGAGCCGACGTTGAAAATGTTCACCGTGCGCGAAATCCTGTACCGGTCGAGGGTCTCCTGCTTTTCATCCGGGATCGCCCGCTCGTACTTCACAAGCGGCTCCACAAGATGGCGCAGAACGCCGTGATACGCCGAGTCGTAGCCGGAGGCGACATAGCGGCTCTTGAAGCCCTCGCAGTGTATCGGTACGAGCTTGGCGGATATGCGCCCGCCGAGTTCAGTCACGAGGGAGTCTATGTCGTCCCCGATTATGCCGGGTACGCAGCCGTTGGCGATGATGATGGCGTCGGGGTGATATTCGCGCTCGGCGTAAAGCACGGCCTCGCGCAGCTTGTCAAGCCCGCCGCGGACGACGTCCATCTCGTCAAGATTTGTGTGCAGCCACACAAATTCCTCCTCCCGCTTGCCCTTTGACGCGCGCATTGTCTTGCGCAGTCCGCCGGAGCCGACGAACCCCGAGCAGCAGCCGAGCGGCGAATGGACGATGACGACGACATTCGTGAGGCTTGACACAATCCCGACGGCGAGCATAAGCTGGCAGCCCCCGCTCTGCGCGAAGCGGCGTCCCTGAAGCTGCGCGCAGCCGCTCTGCACGTCGGCGATAAGCTCGTCGCACGCGCCGCAGTAGGCCGAGCAGACGCCTATGCGCGTCTCGCGCACGGGCGGGGCGACTTGCCCCGTGAAGCCGTAGGTGAGTTCGTCTGAGTATTTGGACATTTGATATTGATCCTTTCAAAAATTGCTAAACGCAGCCGGAAGGGTCGAGAATATTGTTGTTCTTACCGTGATCGAGTCCGCGTTTCTCAAAACGCCGCTACCGCGCCGCAACCAAGTTTGTTATCAAGTCCTCGACAAAGCTCAACGCCCCGCGCCAGCCGGCGTAGCCCCGGTGCAGCACCACGCGGTTGGATACGGGGAACGCCGCCGCGAGGAAGCCCGCGCCGAGCTTGTCCGCCAAGGAGCGCTCTATGCCCGTGCCGACGACGTAAGCGGGGGAGAGCGCGTCATAATACTTCTCATTACGGTTGCGCGCCCGGCTGTCGCGCACGTGCCGCAGAAGCTGTCCCGCGTTGCGCTCAAAGACGACCGCGGGGCGCGTCTCCGACGTTATATCGCCGAAGCGCTTCAAATATTCCGCCTGTTCCTCCGGGTCGTCAATATCGTTTATCGCCGTGAGATGCGGAATCCAGCCGAGGTCGTTGGCGAGAAAACGCGTGTAGGCGTGCGCGTAGTAGCTGTCGGCGGCGACGATGGCGTAGCGCTGGAAGTCGATGTCCGAGTATATATCGACGATGCGCTCGAGATACGAGTAATAGTATTCCGTCTCGTCGGCAATGACGTCCTCGACGAGGCGGGGATCGACGCCGAGCGCGCCGCCTATTTGCCGCAGGAAGTCCGCGGAGCCGGACGGGCCTATGGGTATCTCCGATAAAATGTACGGGGCGCCGGTCTTTTCGCGCAGACGCCCGGCGGGCTTTACACCCGTTTTGGGAGAGAGGACGATTGAAAGCGAAGCCGCGCCGCAGCCGCGAATCTTTTCTATGCTCTCGCCCGTGCCGAAAAACGTGTTGGCCTTGACGCCAACGCGCCCGAGCAGACGCGCGAGCTCATCGAGGTTCCCCCGGTAAAATACGTCGTGTCCCGGCACTACGCCGAATATGTTCACCGTCCGCGTGTCCTTGACGGGCGACGGCGCGACAACGTTATCGACGATGGACGACATGACGGCGTCGTAGCCCGCCAGCGTGTTGCCGAGGAAGCCGGGAGAGGATACGCCTATGACGTTCCTGTCGGAGAAACGGCGCGCTATGCCCACGGCGTCGTCGCCGATGATTTCCACTTGACAGCCCGTGACGACGACGTACAAATCCCCGTCCATCGCGAGGAGCGTGTTCTCGATCTGCTCCGCGAGGCGATCCTCTCCGCCGAAAACGATGTTGTTTTCGGCGATGTTGCTCGTCGGAATCATATTGCCCCCGCAATAGCCGACGCCGCGATAGCCCGCGGCGGTGTTGTACGCGCCGGAAAGGGACGCGGCGCACCCCCCGGCGGCGTGGACTATCGGCACTGTGCGGGGGAGCCCCGCGAGCGTCGTAAGCGCCCCGCCGAGGGCGCAGGAGAATTTCGCGCGTTCAATAAAAGTTGACGTTGACATAATGAGTTGTGACCATTCCTTTCGTTACTTGCGTCCGCCGCCGTCGGTGGTATTATGATGGGGCAGGAGACGCCCGCCCGGCATTTCAAACCGGCGGCAGGAGATTCCGCGATGATCATAGCCGCCTCCGGAAAAACATTATAAACAGATATGCATTATATGCTATGGCGCTATTATAAACCATAAAAATTTATATGTCAACAGGAAATTTCGATTTTTGAAAAATTTTTTTCGCGCGCGCCGCGGGCGGGAACGCCCCCGGCTTGACAGCCTCTGCGGGAAAGAATAAAATATCGCCGTAAACAATCGCGGATATTTTAATTCTTAAAAAAGGGGTGCGGCGGCAATGGCGGACTTAACAGGCGCGAACGGACAACGCGAGAGCTTCAGGGTGGTGGGGAAACCGAATCTGCCGGGCAAGCTCAGCTACGCCCTCGCGGCGGGCATCGCGAAATTTGGCGCCGATTACACGTTTTCCGGGATGCTCCACGCGAAATTCCTCCGAAGCCCTTACGCGAACGCCCGCGTTTTAAGCGTGGACGTGTCAAAGGCGCGCGCGCTTCCGGGCGTTGTCGATATACTCACATGGGAGGATGAGGACGTCCGGGCGCTCGTGGGCCGGGGGGAGAGCTTCGGCCCGCGCCGCCCGTGGCTCGACAATCTGGCGGATTTCGAGGGGCAGGAGACGGCGGTCATAGTCGTCGCCGAGGACGAGGATATTTGCGAGGCCGCGCTGCGCGCGCTCGATATAGAGTGGGAGATCCTGCCGGCGTACACGGACTTGAGTAAATCGCGCGAGGAGAGCGCTTACGTTCTGCGCCCGGAGGTGCGGGAGGCGCCGCGCTTCGGCGGGGGAGGCGGCGCCGTCAATCCGCCCAAGCGCGGAAACGTCGCGTATTCGGACGTCGTGTCCGGAGATATCGAGGCGGGCTTCCGGGAAGCGGATCATATCGTCGAATACAGCCTGTATATGCCGCCGTTCGCGTCGCATATGCCGAACCCGTCCGGCTCCGTCGCCTGGTGGGAGGACGACGCCTACTTCGGAGAGGGGAAAAGTCTGCACATAGAGGGCGCCGTGCGGGAGCGGCGCGCCATAGCGCAGATGTATGATATGCCGCTTGAAAAGACGGTGCAAGAGGGGCTTTTTATGGGCGGGAAGTACTGCGACTGGGGGCTGCGCAAGTCGCAGGAGGTGACGCCGCTGCTGGCGAAGCGCGCGGGGCGTCCCGTCCGGTGCGTCAACACGCGCGAGGAAACGTTCGATTTCATAATGAAAGAGCGATTCATGCATCTTAAGCTCGGCTTCACGGACGAAGGGCTGATTACCGCCATCGACGACTTTTCAATCGCCGACGGCGGCTCGCAGGGCAGTTCCAGCTTCGGCACGACGGGCGATCAGACAATAAGCTGCTACAACTCCCTGAAATGCAAGAACATACGCCAGCGCATGGAGATCGTGGACTCCAACCGGGGACTGATGTACGTCTCCGGGCAGCACTGTCCGTTCAACTGGGACATAGGCACGGCGGCGATTTACCTCATATCGGAAAAGCTCGGCCGCGACCCTATCGACATCGCGAAGCTCAATCTGCACGGCCCGGATTCAAAGGACGACGAAAGGAACGTGCCGAGCTTTGACGCCTGTCTCGACGCGGGGCGGAGGATTATGGACTGGAACCCGCACCGCGCGGGGGAGCGGCGCTTGCCGGACGGCAGACTGCACGGGGCGAGCTTCCGGTATCAGATGTGCCCGCGCCACTCGTTTTCGGGCTACGAAAGCAAGCTTGAATACAAAAACGGACGCGTACACCTGCCCACGCAGGGGCCCGTGTTCGGCGTTTTTGCCGTGGAGTGCAACGCGATGGTCGTCGCGGAGGAACTCGGGCTGGAATACGACGATGTTGACATAGATTTTGACTACCGTGAAAAATTCACGCCCGTCGGAGGCGGCTCAGACGGCACAACGGCGTCGGCGTGGGTCACGAAGGAATGCGCGAACCTCCTGAAACGCAAACTGCTGGAGGCGGCGGCGGAGGAGGCGGACGCGCCGCCGCCCGCGTTCTTTTTCGGGGCGCCGCCGGCGCCGAGCCCGTTCAAGGGGCTATCCCCCGACGAGCTCGACATTGCGGACGGGGCGGTAATAGTCAAAAGCGACCCGTCCCGCCGCCGCGCGCTCGCGGAGGCGGTAACGCGCGATGTAACGGCGCATTTTTCGGGCAGACCTCCGGCTGCCCTGTGGGTTCAGGGCATGGGCCTGAAGCTCGACACGATGAACACCGCCTACTGCGAGGTGGCGGTGGACGAGGAAACGGGCGAGGTTGAGGTTCTGCGCTTCGGCGTTGTCGCCGACCCCGGAAAGGTCATGCGCCCGACCTCGCTGGAAAGCCAGATCGATCAGGTTATGTATTTCTCGCAAGGGTGCCAGCTTTTGGAGGACTACGTTTACGACCCGAAAACGGGCGTGCGGCTGAACAACAATATGATAGATTACAAGAAACCCGGAATGCTCGACGTGCCCGCCGTGGAACGCGAGTTCCTCGAAACGCGCGAGGGCAACGCCGCCTACGGCGCCAACGGCATCAGCCATTCGCTCGCGAACACGCATCTTGTGATCATCGCGATACACAACGCGCTGGGCGTGTGGGTCGATCCCCCCGCGACGCCGGACAAGGTTCTGCGGGCGCTCGGCAAAGCGTGAGGGCGGATTTTTAAGCTATACTATATGAATATGATTTTCGATATGCTCCTCGCAGTAGCAGTGAAAGCCCTCACAGCGCGAGCAATAGCGGAACTGCAGCTCCGGGTTTGATACGTCCGTGCGGCCGCAGACCTCGCATTTGTGGCGGTACGCCGCGCCCTTCGTTTCCCGGAGATCATCGCGGGACGCGCGCTTGAAATTCACGTTTATGACGTTGGACACGGCGCGCGCGCGAAGGAAACGCGCGCCGGGCACGCCGCAGATGAGCAGGAAGTTCAAAACGGCGACGACAGGGACGAGCGCGAAAAAATACAACCCGAGCGAGAGGTAACGGTATATCGAGTACGCGAACAGCGCCGCGTCGAACCACGCGAGCCACTTGACCTTGACGGGTATTATGAAAAACAGCATAATCCGGGTGTCCGGGAACAGCGTCGCGAACGCGAAGAACATAGAGAGGTTGAGGTACAGCGGGTTGGGAAAAATGTATCCGGCAAGCCCCGTCGCGTACATGGCGAGCGAGTAAGCGGCGTTCAGCAGGATGCCCGCGCCGTAGAATATCGTAAGCTTCCCCGCGCCCCACTCGCGCTCCAGCGTTGTGCCGATGAAATAATAGAAATACAGCGTGAGCGCGGAGAGAAAGACGTTGTCGCTGAAAGGCAGGAGGATCCACGTGACGGCGCGCCATATCTCCCCGCGCAGGACGCGCCCCGGGTCAAACGACAAGAGCCCAAGCAGCACGCCCCGCGTATCGATAAAGCTGAGAATCAGAACGGCGGCGGACGCCGCGACGATATACGTCATCAGGCGCCTTATGCCAAAGCGCCTGTGCGTCGCGCAGAAACGGTCGATTTTATCGGAGAAAAATTTCACGGCGGAGCCTCCGTAGGATTCAGACTGGGCGGCGCGGGGGATCAAGGTTCCCCGCGTCCGCGCGCCTATTTTACCACACCCGCCCGCGAAATACAAGCGACAGCCCGGAGCGGCGCGATTTGACATTTTTCGATAGAATTTTCGCAAATCCCTTGCCATATTCCCCGCCGCGTGGTAATATGTTCTTGAAAGTCCGCGCCGCTTCGTCGCGGCCAAAGTAACAGTTTCCCCGAACTGTTACCTTGGTCACGTTTTGCTGTTCCCGCAGACGCCCGTGCCTCCCGTTTTCAGCAGCCGCGTCTCCGCGAATACCCGGCTGCCCGCTGAAAAACGCCTGTTTGCAAACGTTTTTTCTTCAAGGTAACAGTTCGGGGAAACTGTTACGCAAAAAAAGGAGGAAATTCAAAATGCAAGAACGCGCCAAAACAAAAAGCAAAAAGCAAACAGCGGCAAAAATCCTGCCCCTCGCGCTCGCTTTCGCGCTGACGCTCGGCCTGAGTCTCGCCTCGCCCGCGCGGGCCGGCGGCTACCCCGACGCGGCGGGGCACTGGGGAGAAGCGGCGATAGAGAGGTGGAGCGGATACGGCGTTCTCCGGGGGTATGAGGACGGCACGTTTGCCCCCGACAGGGCGATGACGGCGGACGAGCTCGCGACGATACTCGCCAATACGTTCGGGTACACAGAGACCTATGAGGGAACCCTGCCGGGTTACGCCGGGGGCTGGGGAGAGAAAGCCGTCAGGAAGGCCGTCGCGGCGGGCGCCGTGGAACCTGCCGAAGCCGGACTCCCTCTGACGAGAGAACTGGCGGCGAAGATAATCGCCAAAGCCCTCGCCATAAGCCCGGTCGAGGGCAAGTCGAAATTTACCGACGACGGGGACATATCGGCGCAGTACAGACCCTACGTCACGGCGCTCGGCGGGCTTGGCGTGTTCAACGGGGATGAGAAGGGCGCGTTCATGCCGCAAAGCGGCTTCAGGCGCGCGGAGATAACTCAGGTTCTGGACAACGCGGTGACGGACATCGTATCGGAGGACGGGACGGTGAGTTCGTCGAGAAGCGTGATCGTCAGCAAGCCGGGGGTCACGCTCTCCCGGAGCGCGATAGAGGGCGACCTCATCATCGGGCAGGGCGTCGGCGGCGGGGATGTCACGCTCGACTATGTGACGGTCAAGGGGCGGCTCGTCGTCTTGGGCGGCGGGGAACATTCGATCGTGATAAAAGGCGGCAGCAAAGTCGCGGCCGTCGTCACGGGCAAGCCCAACGTGCATATCCAGCTTGAGCGCGGGGCGGTCGTGCAGTCCATAGAGATAACGGAGGGCGGCGTGAGCGTCACGGTGTCGTACGGCGCGACGGTAGAGACCTTAGTCATAGACGCGGACGGCGCGGCGGTTGAGGGCGGCGGCAGGCTCGCGCAGGTCACGGTCAAGCCGGAGGCCTCCGGCGCGCTCGTCAAGACCCCGAACACGATTATCATCAACGACAGCCGCGACTATGTGACGACAGATAAAGGCGTGGTGAAAACGGGCGACACTCAGACAACGCCGGGCGCGCCGGTCGGCAGCGGCGGCGGCAGCGGCGGCGGCGGCGGGTCAAGCTATTATCCGCCGTCCTCATACACGCCGTCGGATCCCGACCCGGAGCCGAGCCCGGACGCGCCGGCTGAGATAAGGACAGTCGAGGTCGATACGGCGGAAAATCTTGTGGAAATGATCAAGGCCGGCACGGAGAATGTCCGCATAGTCGCGGCGGAGGACATGACGATAACGGCGAACATTGTGGGGGAGTATGAGCCATTTGGCGCGTATGACCTGTTAATCAAGGATCGCAGCAACAGCACCCTGTATATTCCTGAAGGTGTAACGCTGATCGTGGAATCCGGGGTTACATTCCGCGTTGGCAGCGATACGGCGCTTGAAATCGATGGGACTTTGAATTTGTTGGAGGGAGCGGGCATGTGGGTTGGCGGCAAGCTCACGGTCAACGGTACGCTTGTCTGCACAGGATTCGGCGGCTTGATGATCGGGCAATACGCGGTTGTCGGAGGTTCTTCCGCAAGCGTGGCAGGAATTTTGCTCCCGAAGAAAAGCTATTATTATAACATAGGATTCGATTACACTGACGGAGTCTACACCAACGGAAACATTTTCTGGGCGAATACCGCCACGGAAGAGCAGTTGCGCGACGCCATCAACGACAGTATTTCGAGCATCAATATATACGGCAGCTTCGAGATCACTTCGCCGATTGAGCCCCGGTTGTGGGTAATAGAGGACGAGGCGGTTATCACGGTAAAAAGCGACTTCACAGTCCAAGGCACGCTGAACGTCGCGGGCGAAATTCGGGGCGCGGAGGGCGGCAGGGTCATAATCCCCGCAAACGCGCGGATCAAGAACGTCCTTTGGGGCGGCGGCTGGATCTCCGAAGAGGCGGGCACGGGCGTACTGTATGGCTTGCCTGTTGACTGGCAAACATATGAGCGCGTCTTCACGTGGACAGACGGCGCGTGGGTGTTGCAAGCGGGGCAGTCGGCGCAGACGCAGGAGTAAGCGGCATGCGGCCGCGCGGCGGAAATCGAGTTCCGCGTACACGGGCGCGAGGGCACGACGTCCGTGGCAATAGAGCTTCCGGTTTGAAATTATGGAGGTAAACAAAATGAAACTGAATAACAAGCCCGTCAAGAGCTTCTTTGCGGGGCTTTTGGCAATTGTGATGGTTCTTGCTATCGGTGGGCAACCGGCGTTTGCCGTTGTTTCGGATGATACAATGTGGGAGTTGGTAGAGGAGTATGCGAGCCCAGGCAGCCCCGAGTGGGAGGCTTTCAGGAAGGCTTGGTCGGATTATTTTCTTGATCTCATGCCGAACAAGGACGAGCCGGAACTGCTGGAATTATTGAAAGTCGCTCCGACCGACATAAACGACATTGAGGGATGGCACGAGTTTTTCGGTGAGAATAAGACTGGGACCAATGACGTCATGTATCAGGAGTTGAAACGGGTTGTGACGGAACTTGACCTTGACAGCCCCGACCTTTCGCTGAAAGAAAAAGCCGACCGGATTCATGGATGGACTCATAAACTCGGCTTCTCTCACACTCCGTTCGGTTGGGGACTTGGTGGCCAAACCGTTGATGGGGTACAATACGGTTGTACCAACGTGGCGGAAGGACTTGTGGCGTTGTTTCGCGTGGCCGGCATGCCGGCCACTAATGTTCGTGCGACAGACAACCACACTGAGGCATACTATTATCTTGATGGCGAGTGGCGGAAAGCCAAAAGTGGCGTTGTTTGGGGTGAGTCTTTTGAGAAGGGCTTTGGCGTAAGGTCCTCTGTATCGATCACTTCTGGTTACAACGCCGCATACCGTGGTAAAGACTCGGTGTCGGGGCTCTTTTCCATTGACGACATCAATGAAAGCTGGATAATTCTTGAGCAGGAAGCCATTATGGGATCCATACTTCAGCGGCCGATAGCTCACCCCGAAAGAACGCTGACGAGAGGCGAGGTTGCCAAGCTGGTCTGCCACTACTTCGGTATGGTGCCGATGAGGAACGAAAAAATTTTTTCGGACGTGGAGTTAACCCATCCTAACTCTCGTTATATCTGGGGGGTAAACCGGGCGGGGATTATGAGTGGCGACGGCGACGGCGCTTTCCGTCCCGACGACACCTTGTCTATGCAAGAGTTTGCGGTGATTGCCTCTCGGATGATTGAGTACGGGAGGGAAAAACTCGCAGCAGACCTTGAGCGTCAAAAAACAGATTCTGCTGAAATCATAGCTAATATGCCTCAAGAGCTCCTCGCCTCAGCGATTGAGTCTCAGGGGGAAATAGTTAAAAAAAAAGAAATGGAGCTGGCCCGACTTAACCAGCCCGCAGACCGACCCGCCAAAGTCTTTGCCGACAGCGACCAAATCGCAGCTTGGGCGAAACCGGCGGTGGACGAACTCAGCCGGTTTAAGATACTGCAAGGCGACAACAATGGTCGCCTTGACCCCACTGTTGCACTGGACAAAACCCGTTTTCTTGTCTTCATGGCGAAATTTGAGCTAGCGCTCGGTCTTTCCTTTTTCAGTCCGATGCTTAGTGGATCATATGGAGATAGTTACCCATTGTTTTGAAGCGTGATCCCGAAAGGATCAAGCCCCCGTTTTTATTGCGGGGGCTTTCTTTTTTTGCGTTTTTTTGTGACTTTTCCACAAGCGAGATATTGACATGATTCTGCGGGAAGAGCATAATAACGTATAAGTTAGATAGGAACAAATAAATGAGCGAAGGGACACGGCATGGAAGAGAGAGAGAGAGAGAGAGAGAGAGAGAGTTCTAATCTCAATGTCTTTGACCGCATAGCAAAAGCCAAGACACACAGTCGAAACAGGTTTTTGACATTCCCGCGCCGCCGCTGTATAATACCGTTTATGAAATCCGGATATAAAAATCCGTATAAAAAAGGTTGGTTTTGCAGTGAAAGAAATATCTCGCGCGGCTGAAAACGTCAAGCCGTCCTCCACCTTCGCCGTCAACGCGCTCGCCAGGCGCATGAAAGCGGAGGGGCTGGACGTGATCGACTTCGGCATGGGGGAGCCGGATTTCGGCACCCCGGAGAACATCAGGCGGGCGGCAATCCGCGCCATAGAGAGCGGAAAGACGCGGTATACGCCCTCGCCCGGTATAGACGAGCTGAGAAAGGCCGCCGCGGACAGACTTTATGAGGACTGCGGGGCGCGCTACTCCCCGTCGCAGATAGTCGCCGCGTCCGGCGCGAAGCACTCGATTTTCGCGGCTGTATCCGCCCTGCTCAATCCGGGGGATGAGGCGGTAATCCCCGCGCCGTACTGGGTGACGTACCCGGAGGCCGTGAAGCTGGCGGGCGGCGTCCCCGTATTCGTCGCGGCGGGGGAGAGCGCCGGGTTTAAGCTTACGGCGGAACAGCTCGACGCCGCCGTGACGCCCCGGACAAAGCTCGTGATAATCAACAATCCCTCAAACCCGACGGGGATGCTTTACGGCGGAGATGAACTCCGGCGCCTTGCGGAGGTGTGCGCGAAGCGCGATTTGTACATCGTCGCGGACGAGATATATTCCAGGATGGTGTATGACGGGCGCGAGTTTGTGTCCATAGCGGCGCTCGGGGAAGAGGCGCGGGAGCGCGCGATCCTCATCAACGGCGTGTCGAAGGCATACGCGATGACGGGCTGGCGCGTGGGCTATTCGGCGTCGAGCGAGAAGCTGGCGCGCGTGATGGGCAATTTCCTCAGCCATTCCACGTCCGCGCCGTCCACGATTTCGCAGTACGCGGCGGTGGAGGCGCTCTCCGGCCCGCAGGACTCCGTGGAGACGATGCGGCGCGCGTTTGAGGAACGGCGGAACCGCGCCGTCCGGCGCGTGAACGGCATACCGGGCATCGGCTGTATCACGCCGGAGGGCGCGTTTTACATAATGATAAACATCGGGCGGCAGCTCGGAAAAACTCTCGGCGGGCGCGTGATACGGGACGGGGACGGCTTCGCGCTCTCCCTGCTGGAGCGCGCGCGCGTCGCCGTTGTGTCCTGTTCCGGCTTCGGCGCGCCGGATTTTGTGCGGATGAGCTACGCCGCGGGTATGGACGATATTGAGGAAGGGTTGCGGCGCGTCGAAAAATTCCTGTCGGAGGAGGGGAGATAGATGTCAACGGACACGTATGTTTCGCCGCTGTCGTCGCGGTACGCCTCGCGGGAGATGCGTTATCTGTTCTCGGCGGACAAGAAGTTTACGACCTGGCGGCGGCTATGGATCGCCCTCGCCCGCGCGGAGAGGGCGCTCGGTCTCGACATCACGGAGGGGCAGATAGCGGAAATGGAGGCGCGCGCGGAGGATATCGACTACGCTTACGCCGCCGAGATGGAGAAAAAACTTCGCCACGACGTGATGGCGCACGTGCACGCGTTCGGCAAGGCGGCGCCCGGGGCAATGCCGATAATCCACCTCGGCGCGACGAGCTGCTACGTCGGGGACAACGCGGACATCATCATTATGCGCGAGGCGCTGGAACTTGTGCGGGGGAAACTGCTGCGCGTCATAGCGGCGCTCGCGGACTTCGCGGAGCGGTATAAAGACCTGCCGGCGCTCGGCTTTACTCATTTCCAGCCGGCGCAGCTCGTCACCGTCGGCAAGCGCGCGTGCTTGTGGATAAACGACCTGATGCTCGACCTCGCGGAGCTCACACACAGAATAGATTCTATGCGTCTGCTCGGTTCCAAGGGTGCCACCGGCACGCAGGCGAGCTTCATGGAGCTCTTCGGCGGCGACCACGAAAAGATAAAGCGCATGGAGGCGATGATAGCCGATGAAATGGGCTTCGCCTCCGTCGTCCCCGTCTCCGGGCAGACGTATTCGCGGAAAGAGGATTACTTCGCGCTCGCCGCGCTGTCGGGCGTTGCGCAGTCGGCGGCGAAATTCGCGTCCGATATGCGCCTGCTGTCGCACCTGAAGGAGTGCGAGGAACCGTTTGAGGCTGACCAAATCGGATCTTCCGCCATGCCGTACAAGCGCAACCCCATGCGGTGCGAGCGCATTTGCGCCCTGGCGCGGTATGTGGTTTCCGACGCGGCGAACGCCGCGCAGACGGCCTCGGCGCAGTGGTTCGAGCGCACGCTTGACGACTCCGCGAACAAGCGCATATCCGTGCCGGAGGCGTTTTTGGCGGCGGACGCCATACTGAATATTTACCTGAACGTCGCCTCCGGGATAAAGGTATACCCCCGTGTTATCGCGCGGCGCATCGGGGAAGAGCTTCCGTTTATGGCGACGGAGAACATAATGATGAAAGCCGTGAAGCTCGGCGGGGACAGACAGAAACTGCACGAGGCAATACGCGTCCACTCCGTCGCGGCGGGGGCGGTCGTCAAGGAGCGCGGGGAGGCGAACGACCTGTTAGCGCGCATAGCCGCCGACCCGATCTTCAAAATGACGGAGGCGGAGCTTCGCGCGGAACTCGACCCCGCGCGTTTCACGGGACGCGCGGCGGAGCAGACGGAGGAATATCTGCGGGACGCGGTCCGGCCCGCGCTCGCCGCGCGCGGCGTGACGGGCGCGGGGGAAGCGCCGGGGCTTGAGGTGTGACGGGAAACGCCGTAAGCCGGAAGGGATCGGGCGGTCAAGCCCCGTCCTCGTCGGGATGCTCGCCTATCTTCGTGAGTATGAAGCGCCGCACAAAACGCCCGCCGCGCCCCTCCCCGCGATGCTTGATATAGAAGTAGCCGAGCGCGGAAAACACTGCCGCCCCGATGAAGTTGACTATCAGATCCTTCATCGTGTCATACAGCCCGATATCCACATACCCGCCCGCGAGAACCGTGTTTTTCTGCATATCCGCCCCGAACAGGGTGTCCATCGAGAACTCGAAAAACTCCCATACGACGCCTATCGTCATAGAGAAGCAGAACGCGAACACGGCGACGAACACGGGCGATAAACTGATGGCGAACCTGTCCTCACGGTTCAGTATGTCGATGAGCGCGAGCCCGATGGCGGCGGCGAGAAAGCCGTTCGCCGTGTGCAGCATCATATCCCAGACGGCGATGTTTTCATAGCAGCCGTGCACCTCCCCGAGTATCTCGGCGGCGAATATGAAAAACAGCACGGCGGCCTCAAGCGTGTCCGGCACGTCGATTTTGACGCGCTTTTCAAAAAAGGACGGTATCGTAAACAGCGCGAGCGTCAGGACGCACATCAGCACGTTCTCCCAGTTCGCGTTGAAGATCTGCGCCGTCAGAACGCCGGCTACGAACACGCGCAACACGGCGTAGAGCGCGAAAAGGCGCGGATTGCGCTTTATGCCGCGCCGCATTTCCCGCAGACGCGCTTTGAATTTCACCTGTATATTACCCCGTCAGATCCGCCCGATGTCCGTCCTGTAATGCGCCCCGTCCCACGCGATCCCCCGGACGCCGGCGTAAGCGTTCTCAATGGCGCCGCCGAGAGTGATATCCGTGGCGGTCACGCCGAGGACGCGCCCGCCGTTCGTGTAAAAAGCCCCGTCTTTGTATTTCGTCCCGGCGTGATATACGGCAATGCCCGGCGGGAGGCTGTCGAGCCCCTCGATCTTCTTCCCCTTTTCATATTCGACAGGGTAGCCGCCCGACGCCATCACAACAACGCAGGACGCGCCGGGCTTCCAGCGTATATCGACCTCCGCGAGGCGTTCATCCGTCACGGACTCCATAATGTCGAGCAAATCCGTTTCGAGCAGCGGCAGCACGGCCTGCGCCTCCGGGTCGCCGAACCGCGCGTTGTATTCTATGACCTTCGGGCCGGAGGGCGTCAGCATGAGCTCGAAGTACAAGACGCCCTTGAACACCCTGCCTTCCGCGCGGAGGGCCTCCACGGTCGGGACGAAAATCGTATCCATACAAAGGCGCTCAAGCTCCGGGGAACTGCGCGGACTGGGGCAGACGGCGCCCATCCCGCCCGTGTTCGGGCCCCTGTCCCCGTCGAAAACGCGCTTGTGGTCGTGCGAGGAGAGCATCGGGACGACGGTTTTCCCGTCCGTGAAAGCGAGAATCGTCAGCTCGCGCCCCTCCATATACTCCTCTATGACGACGCGCGCGCCGGAATCGCCGAACTTCATATCCTCCATCATCATCCGCACGGCGGCGCGGGCATCATCCTCCGTCTCCGCGACAACGGCGCCCTTGCCGAGCGCGAGGCCGTCGGCCTTGACGACAATCGGGGCGCCCGTCCTGCCGATATACGCGATAGCCTCCTCCGGGAGAGAGAACGTCTCGTACCGCGCCGTGGGTATCCCGTATTTTTTCATCAGCCTTTTCGCGAAAACCTTGCTGCTTTCGATCTCGGCGGCGTTCCGGCGTGGGCCGAACACGCGCAGCCCCGCGTCCTCAAGCACATCCGTCATGCCCGCCGCCAGAGGATCGTCAGAGGCGACGACGACGTAATCTATCGCGTTTTCGAGCGCGAAGCGCGTCACGCCCTCGACATCCACCGCCATAATAGGAAGGCACTCCGCGATTTGGGATATGCCGCCGTTCCCCGGCGCGCAATAGAGCTTTGTGACGCGCGGGGAGCTTTTCAGCGCGAGACAGATGGCGTGCTCTCGCCCACCGCCGCCGACTACAAGAATGTTCATATATAAAAAACCCCTGTAAAAAAATAATAGACCGCCGCGCTCGCGCGGAATACGCCGCGAACGCGTTTATTATACCCCGGCGGCGCGGCGATTTCAACGGGGAAACGCCGCGCCGCCGGAACGCCCCAATTCATCAACGCGCTCTTGACAACGCTCCGAAATTGGGGTATTCTTAATAAAACTATTATAAAAGGAGCGCAGACAATGAAAAATTTCGCGGGAAAAACAGCATTCATCACGGGCGGGGCGTCCGGCGCCGGTTTGGGGCAGGCGCAGATTTTCTCGGAGGCGGGCATGAAGGTCGTCATCGCCGACGTGAACGACGCGCGCCTCGCCGAGGCGCAGAAATACTTCGACGACAAGGGCGCGCCGGCGCACACGCTGAAGCTGGACGTCCGCAATCGCGAGCAGTGGGCACAGGCGGCGGAGGAGACCGAAAAGAAATTCGGAGTACCCGACATCCTCATTCTGACGGCGGGCGTAAACGCTTTCGGGCCCGCCGAGGCCACGACTTATGAGGACTACGACTGGATTATGGGCGTATGCCTCGGCGGCGTAATCAACGGCCTTGTGACATTCGTCCCCAGGATGATCAAGGCGGGGGGGGAGCGCCACATCGCATCCACCGTGTCCTACGGCGCATTTGTCGCGGGCGCGACGACGGCGCCGTACACCGCGGCAAAAAGAGCGGTGCTTTCCCTGCTGGAAAGCTACTGGCTCGCGCTCAAGCCTTATGGCATCGGCGTCACGGCGCTGTGCCCGGCGAACATCAACAGCAACATCTGGGAGGCCGCGCTGAAGCACAAGGAAGAGGGCGGCTCCTCCGGCTACGCCGTGACCGAAAAGGGCTACAACTTCCTCGCGTCCATTCACAAAAACGGCATGGATCCCCGCGTTCTCGCCGAATGGCTCAAAGAGGCGATTGAAAACGGGCAATTCCTCTGCCTGCCGTACAAGCACGCGGAAAATATGGTTCGCGATGAGATTCAGCGCTGGATCGATTACACCACGCTCGGCGGACAGCAATTGGCGGAATACCGCGGGACCCTGCCGAAGAGCAAGCTGGATTTCGAGATTATGATGGAGCGCGAGGGGACGTCGATGCTGGGCGGCCCGCCCCCGGTAGAGGGTCAGGACGCGCCGCCGCCGTCTTTGAGCTTCGACACCGGAGGCTTCGGCATGGCAAGCCCGGACGCGGACTGGGTTGACCCGAGCAAGCGGATAAAATAAGTGGATACATATGGGCAATCTCAACAATCTCGCCGCCATGCCCTTGGAGCAGAAAATCGTCAAATGCCCGCTGTGCGGGTGGCAGGGGTTCCGGCACGCCGACCTGATTGAGCATTTCGCGCTCGAGCATCCCGGCTGCGCCGCGCCCGTCCGCGTCACGCTGGACGTGAACGGCAAACTCTGCGAGCTTGTCATTGAGCCGCAGATGACGCTGAAGGAAGTCCTGCAATTCCGCCTCGGGCTGACAGGCGCGAAGGAGATGTGCAATCGCGGCGCGTGCGGTTCCTGTACGGTCATTATGGACGGCCGCCCGAC
>JAITJC010000007.1 GCA_031279125.1 Oscillospiraceae bacterium | reverse complement strand
CCGAAGCCTCCGAAACCGCCGCCGCCCGAACTCCTGCCGCCGCCGCCGAAGCCGCCAAAGCCTCCTCCGGGACGCGTACTGCTGCCGCCGCCGGAACTTCTCCCGCCGCTGCCGGAATTTCTCCCGCCGCCGCCGAAGCCTCCGAAACCTCCGGGGCGCGAGCCGCCGCCTCCCGGACGTCCTCCGCCGCCCGGACCGCGCGGGCCGCGAGGCCCTCTGTGATTATTGTGGTACCACACCCTGTGCGGGCGGTGTCCTCCCCACATATACCAGAAGTGATACGGCGGAACCGGTCCGCCGACATGCGTATAGTAGGAATGATAGCGCCGGCGGTCGTACGACAAGGCGGATGCGATTATGAACACGATTACGACGACGACGAATATTATCATGACGAGCGCCCCTCTCACAAAGGACAGGAACCGGGAAAGGAGACCGGGGCGCGGGGGGGTGTAGACATTGTCCGGCGCCGGGGCGGGGTCAGCGTTTCCGGGCGCGGCTGTCTCATTGCCCGTATTGATGTTATAATGCCCGGCGTACCATGAGAACAGCGGTTCCAAGAGACTGTTCACGGCGGCGTCGTATCGCCCGGCGTCAACATCGCCCCAGAAATAATCTTCGAGATAGCTGTCAATCGTACTCTCCGGCCAGTAAGAGCGGATGCCGGCGCCGACCTCAAGCCAGCCCTTTTTCTCTTCCGTCGCGAGCAGGAGCAGCATTCCGTTGTCCGCGTCGGCGTCCCCGACGCCCCAGTCGTTAAAAAGCTGCTTGGCGTACTCGTCAGAGGGCGTGCCGTCGAGATATTTCACCGTGACGACGACTATCTGCGCGCCGTCGCACAGCGCCTCAAGCCCGTTTACGTCGGCGTTCGAAGATATGATTTTTTCTTTCGTCGCCTCCGTGAGCACGCCGGCGTCGTCCGCGACGTAAAATTCCGGGCTTTGCTCGACGAGCGCCGACGCGGGAAGCGCGAGGGACGCTGTGGCAAGCGCCGCCAGAAGCCAAGAGAGTATGCGTTTTTTCATAGCGTTGCGTTCCTTTCCGAAACAACTTTAATTTCTTTCCGCGCGACTAAAAAACGGCGGGACAGTCGATAACCGCGTCGATTGTGAAAACGGATACGGGGAAGCTTTTCGCCGTCCGCGAAAAATTACGCGCCGCGTCGTTGTATCCGGAAGCTTCTATTACCCCCTGAGAGCCGCGAAATTCGGCGGCGTAGGCTTCGATGAGCTCCGCGTCGCGCTCTACGATGGTAATCCCGCCGTTCCGGAGCAGGTCAAGCAGTTCGTCGAACCGTTTGCCGAGCTCGCTGTTCGCGGCGCTTTTTTCGGCTATCGTGCCCGCCGAACTCAACGCTGTCCGCGCGGAGATAAGTTCATCGACGGGAGCGTATTTCACGGCGGCGGTGACAAGCCCTCCGGCGGCGTCGGCGCGGATCTGAAGCTGTGAATCCACGCTCGGGCGCGTATATCCCTGCTCTGTGTCCGGCACACCGTCATAGAACATATCCCGGACGTCCCGCGCGAGCTTGCCCACGCTTCTCGTCGAGCCGAGAAAGAGCGAGACGGCGCACACAATCGCCGCCGCCCCGGCGGCGAAGCGCGGATTTTTAACAAGCGGCGTCACTGACTTTTAAGGGACAGGAGCTTCTGTTTCAGCTCTCCCTCGATCCTTCCGAGCTCCGCCTCCGCCGCGCGGCGCTTCGCGGAACCCTCTATCTGGATTGAGCGGACCTCCTCAAGCGTTTCGATGAGGCTCTGGTTCGTCGCGACGAGCGTTTCGATGTCCGCGATGCCGCGCTCGGACTCGCGCGCTATTTCTATCGTGCCTGTTTTCAGCGCGTCCGCGTTCCGCCGGAGCAGTTCGTTCGTCATATTCGACACCTCGCGCTGCGCGTCCATAGCCTGCCGGGCGTGGTGCATTCCGAGCGCCAAGACCATCTGGGACTTCCACAGCGGGATCGTGTTGACGATCGAGGTCTGGATTTTTTCGACCATCAGGCTGTCGTTGTTCTGGATGAGGCGTATCTGCGGCGCCATTTGTATGGAGATCATGCGCGTCAGCTCGAGGTCATAGAGCTTCTTTTCAAAGCGGTTTATCATATTCATATAGTCGTTGACCTTCTGGGCGTCCTCCGGCAGACCGGTCTCTCGCGCCTTGGTCTGAAGCTCCGGGAGGGCGGCGCTTTTGCATTCCTCCAGCTTCTTTTTCCCCGCGAGTATGTACATCGTGAGCTCTTTGAAATATGTCTGATTTATTTCGTACATCTTGTCGAGCATGGCGGCGTCCTTCAGGAGGACCACCTGGTGCTGTTCGAGCGCGGCGGCGATTTTATCGACGTTCGTCTCCGCGTTGTCGTACTCGGCTTTTATTGTCGCTATGCGGTTCTGCACCTTTTTCTTGATGCCGAAAAGACCCTTCTTTTCCTCCTCGCCGTAGTTGAATCCGCGCAGCTGCACGACAAGGCTCGAAAGCATTTCCCCGACCTCGCCCATATCCTTCGTCCGGACGGATTTCAGCGTTGTTTCCGAGAAGTCAGAGATGTTGCGCTGACTCGCCGCGCCGTATGTAAGGACGGCGTTTGTGTCGGTGATGTCGATTTTCTCAGAGAAGTCCTCGACCTGCTTCCGCTCTTCCTCCGTGAGCTGGGAAATGTCGAGCTTCACCGCGACGGCGTCCCGTTTTGCCAAGGCCTCCTCGTCCGTCAGCTCGGCGACGGCGACCGCCGATGCCGAATCGGGCTTCAGTGTCAGTGTCGGTGTGTAAGCAGTGTTTTCAGCCATGTTGTATTTCTCCTTCATTATTGTTGTACTGTACATCGAACCCGCCATCCGCGAGCCCGTCCTTTTTCAGCATCTGTTCCAGCACGACGATGTCCGTCTCGATGTCAAGCGCCTGATCCCGGAACAGCGCGTCGTAGAACTTTTCACAGCTCGCGAGCGTCAAATCCAAAGCGCCTCCGATTTTTTTCAGCGCGCCCGCGACATTCTCTCCGCCTCCCCCCGATACGGAGAAGCGCCCGTACGCGCGCAGGAGCTTGATTATCGCCGGGAGATAGAAATCCGCGAAGCGCCGCACCTGCCGATAGTCCCCGTGGTCGTCCCGGACGTCCTTGAAAATCTTGACGACAACGTCCGTCACCGCTCCGGCGCTTGTCTTTATCTCGCCTTGAGGCATACGCCCGATTAAAGCGCGGAGCTCTTTCACGGCCTCGTCTCCCTCGCGCAGCAGGGCGTCGATACCGGCGTCTCCGGTTTCGGCGGGGACCTCTATGAACTCCGTCCTGCCGGGGAAGGCGAAGCGCAAAGCGGCGAGCGCCAGAAATCCCGCCAAGAAGAACCCGGCATAGTCCAAAAGCCTGTACATAGGGAAAATCAGGGCGTAGAGCAGCCACACCGCCGCCGCGCCGTAGTACGGGATCGCGGAAGTGTGCTTAACCTCTCGCGCGGAACTCAGCTCCCCGAGGCCGGAGCCGGAGCCGTTTATTTCGCGCATTGCCGCCGCACCCCCTTTTTTCATATGGACATTTTACCGCAGCGAGCCATCAAAGTCAATTAAATCCCGATAAAAATAACGTTAAAACTTCAAGCTGATGTCCAGCGCCTTCGCGCTGTGTGTCAGCCCGCCTATCGAGATAATATCCACGCCCGTCTCCGCGACTTTCCGCAAATCGCGGTCGCCCATATTTCCGGATGCCTCCGTGAGCGCGCGCCCCGCGACGAGTCTCACCGCCTCCGACATCGCCTCAACGCCCATATTGTCGAGCATTATGATGTCCGCGCCGGCGTCTATCGCCTCCAAAACCTGCGGAAGCGTTTCCGTCTCAACCTCTATTTTCAGCGTGTGCGGCGCCGCCGCGCGCGCCGACTTGACCGCGCGGGCAATCCCTCCCGCCGCTTTTATGTGGTTGTCCTTTATGAGTATGCCGCCGTCCAGCCCGAAGCGGTGGTTGTGCCCGCCGCCCGCGCGGACGGCGTATTTTTCAAGCGCGCGCAGACCCGGCGTCGTTTTGCGCGTATCCGCGATCTTGGCGCGTGTGCCCCGCACGACGCGCGCCGCGGCCGCCGTGCGCGTGGCTATGCCGGACAGACGCTGGACAAGGTTCAGCGCGACGCGCTCACCCGTCAGCACGGCGCGGGAGGGGCCCTCAATCTCCGCGATGAGCTCGTTGTTTTTCACCTCCGCGCCCTCTCGGACAAGCGGCGCCACGGCGACGTCCGGGGACAGCGCCGCGAACACGCGCGGCAGGATAAACAGCCCGCAGACGACGCCGTCCTCCTTCGCGCGGAACAGCCCGCGCGACAACGCGCCCTCCGGGACGCAGGAGAGCGTGGTGATGTCCCCCGCGCCTATGTCCTCGCGCAGGGCGGCGGCGATGAGGGCGTCCAAGTCGAAAAACTCCGGCGTAAAAATCCCCGTCATGGCTTCACTTCTCCGTTTCAATATAGTGCGACCCCACGGACTCCGGGCGCGCGAGCGCCGCCGACAGTATCGCCTCCGCGACGGCGGCGACGTTCAGCGTTTCAAGATAGTCCGTGCCGGGGGCATACGCGCGGCGCAACCCGTCATTTATCCGCCGCGCCTCCCCGAGCGCGTATTCCAGCCCGCTTTTCGTGCGGATCACATAGCCGTGCTCGCTCATCAAATCCTGTATCCGCCGCCTCGCGCCGTCAAGCCGGGGCGGCGGCGCGTCCCTGACGGGCGCCCGCGGAAGCTCCGCCCCGCCCGGACGCCCGGCGTCCCCGCCGTTTATATCCTCGGCGGCGCGCCGCCCGAAAACAAGACATTCGAGCATAGAGTTGGACGCGAGCCTGTTCGCGCCGTGCACGCCGGTATACGCCGCCTCGCCGCAGGCGTAAAGCCCCGGAATATCCGTGCGCCCGCGCAGATCCGTGCGTATCCCGCCCATGAGATAGTGCTGCACGGGACGCACGGGTATCCAGTCCCGCGTGATGTCGATGCCGCGCGACAGGCACTCGCCGTATATCGTGGGGAAGCGGCGCTTTGTGAAATCGGCATCCTTCGCCGTTATATCGACGAACACGTGATCCTCGCCGCTTTTTTCGAGCTCGAGCACAATCCCCCGCGCGACTATATCGCGCGGGGCAAGCTCCCCCAACTCGTGCCGCCCCGTCATAAAACGCTCTCCCCTGCTGTTTTTCAGCAGGCCTCCGTCCCCGCGCACCGCCTCGGAGATGAGAAACGTCCGGCTCTCCGCCTCTCTTGACCACAGCCCCGTCGGGTGGAACTGAATGAATTCCAGATTCGCGACGCCCGCCCCGGCGCGCATCGCGGCGGCTATGCCGTCGCCCGTGGCGACGGCGGGATTCGTGCTGCTGCGGTAGACCTGCCCGATGCCGCCCGTGGCAATTACGATATTGCGCGTTTCAATCAATACATATTCCCCGTCGCGCGTGACGACCGCGCCGGAAACCTCGCCGTTCGGGGAGAGGAGTATGTCATAAAAGCACGTGTGCGCGCAGAACGTGATGTTGGGGCGCTTGGCGGCGAGGTGGCTCAAAGCCTTGACGGTCTCGCGCCCCGTGGCGTCGCCGCCCGCGTGCAGGACGCGATTCTTGCGGTGACCGCCCTCGCGCGTGATCGAAAGCTCGCCCGCGTCGTCAAGATCAAACGGGACGCCCCTCGATACAAGGCGCGCTATCTCCCCCGGCGCCTCGTCCACGAGCACGCGCGCGGCCTCGCGGTCGCACAACCCCGCGCCCGCTATGAGCGTGTCGTCGAAATGCAGATTCGGATCGTCGTCGCTCGACACGGCGGCGGCGATGCCGCCCTGCGCGAGCCAGGAGTTGGATACGTCGATTTCCTCCTTCGCCAGGATACAGCACGAGCGCCCCTCGTCAATGCACAGCGCGGTGTAAAGCCCCGCGAGACCCGCCCCGGCGACGACCACGTCAAAGCGAACCTTCGCCCTGATTTCGGCGGAGCCATCAAAAGCGTACCGCAAAAGAATCACCCTCATTCACCGCCTCACATCCCGCGCGCCGGCGGCGACGGAAGCTGAAATATGCTCAATGAATGAAATATAACATATAATACGGCGGATTGCAAGGCGGCCGGCCGGATTCCCTGTCGTCCGCCGGACCAACCGCGGCGCCGGCCTCGCGAAAACGGCGGCATAAATAATCCCGGCGAAATAAGTCTTTTGGTGAATTTGCATTTTTCTGTTGCATTCCTCCGGCGTTTGCGCTACAATATATCCAAGCGAGAACCAAATTTTTTTCAGGAGGAACACCAATGGAAAATCTGCAAGGCAAAACAGCGTTCATCACCGGCGGCGCCAGCGGCATCGGGCTGGGCATCGCCAAGGCATTCGCCAAGGAGGGCATGAACATCGTCGTCGCCGACCTGCGCCAGAACGCGGTCGACGAGGCTCTCCCGCAAATCGACGCGCCAAAGCTCGGCATCAAGCTCGACACGTCAAACCGCGAGAACTACAAGAAAGCCGCCGACGAAACGGAAGCCAAGTTCGGCAAAATCCACGTGCTCGTGAACAACGCGGGCATCGCGTGCTCCGCCGGTCCGCTGTGGTCAGTCTCCGGAGAGGACACGGACTTCGCCCTGCGTGTGAACATCGTCGGCATCCTCAACGGCATTCAGGAGATCGTGCCGCGTATGCTCGCCCACGGGGAGGGCGGCTATGTCGTCTCCACGGCGTCCAAGGCGGGGCTTATCCCGGTGCCGGGCTGCGGGCTGTACAACCTCACGAAGCAGGCTGTCGTCGGGATTACGGAAACGCTCGCGTCCGACCTCCCGGAGGGCTACGGCGCGGGAGTCCTCTGCCCCGGTCCGTTCACGACTAACCTCGGCCGCTCCGACGCGGAAATCGACGCGGAGCTTCGCGGCAAGGCGATACCGACGTTCGCCCCTCCCCCGCCCCCGCAGGACGGCGACGCTCCCCCGCCCCCGCCGCCTCCCGCGACGGACATCGACTTCTCGCGCATCATGCGCAACCCGGACGAGGCGGGCGCGCGCGTCGTCCGCGCCGTGAAGCGCGGCGATCTGTACATACTCACGCACGCGGAATTCAAGCCCGGCTTCGAGCAGCGCGCGGGCGCGATACTCCGCGCCTTCCCCGCCGACGAGCCGTATGACGGCTTCGCCAAGGTATTCGGCATCCTCGTCAACAACCCCGTGTTCGACAAGCAGACGCAAGTCCCGGCTTATTACGAATAATCGAGGCGCCAAGGGCAAGGGGGTATTACGAATATGGATCTGAGAAAATTGCTTCTCCCCGGCTTCGCTTACATCCCGCCGCGCAGCTTCGAGCTCCCCGCCTCCGTCAAGCTCACCCTTGACGGAGCGGGGGCGGACGAGATATTGTTCCCGGTCGGCGAAGACAACTCCTTCTACTCCGCGAAAATCGCGGACACAATCTATTTCATCTCCCGCGCGGCGGAGGGCGGCGAGCGGCGAGACTACGCTATCGACACGTCGTCGGGTCTCGTTACGCGCGTGTCGGGAGGGACGGACGGCGCGAAATTCGATTTCGGCGTCATTGAGGGCGCGGCGGCGGCGGAGCGCCACGCGCTGACACGCGACCTCGACGGAAACCGCGTCAAATGGACATTCGGCCCCGGCGCGGAGGACAGCATGACAGCCGAGTATTCCGGGGGCGGCGTCGCCATAACTTATCACAACGGGTCGGTCAAATCCCCGAAAGCTTTCGCCGCCGCGCGTGTCGCGGAGGGCGTCTACCTCTGCTGTGAGGCGTTCGGCGAATACCGCGTCACAAAACTGTGCGACTTCGGGAAGGATCTCGCCGTCGGCTCCGTGTTCGACGGGAAGGGCGCGTCGTTCTTCGGCGGCTGGGGGAAGATTCTGCAGATATGAAGCGAATACTGTATCCGGCTGACAGCGAAACATAAGGACATAATCGAAAAGTATTGCAACAATCTGTGACTCGGCGCGGCGCGTTTGACGGGCGACGCCTCATCGGTGCCGTGAAATATAATTTTTTTGGAGGAATCTAACAATGGATCTCAGAGAATTCAGTAAATTCGGCGGCGGCGCGTTCCAGTATGTCCCCCCCAAGTGCTTCGAGCTGAAGGGGCAGAAATTCGAGCTGCAAATGGACGACGGGTACGATCTCGTACTCAATTTCACGGGCGACACAACGGTCGAGTGGAATTACGTCAACAAAGAGCCGAGCGCCCCGCAGACGGACGAGTACGAATGCCGCAAGGGCGACGACACGACGTATCTCGTAAGCTGGTGCCTCGCCGGAAAAGAGATGATGAAGCGCGAGAACTACACATTTGTCATCGACCTGGAGCAGCATCTCGTAACGCACCTCATCTGCAAGGTAGGCACGAATCCGCGCTGGCCGTATCTCGTCACATCGGAATTCGTATTCGGAGCTATCAAGCGGGAGGGCGTGGAGTATAAGCACTATCCGCGCCACGGCTTCTCCTCCGACCCCGTGGGGAACATCATTCAGTGGCAGTACGCGCCGGAAATGGCGACGGTTCACCTCTACTACGACCGCGACTGGTACCGCATTACCTACCCGCGCGACAATATCCAGACGCAGGACGCCGCCGCCGTCAATGAGCAGATGAACCAGATGGTCTCCGCCCTGCCCGGCTCCGACGAGCCCGCGTACTACGTGAAAATCAAAGAGGGTATGTACCTCGTCTCCTGCACGGAGCAGAATATGGAGAAAATCCTGGGCGCCTCCGTCGGCTTCCGCAGCGACACGCTTTGCTTCCTCGACAACTACAACCATTGCTACGACGTCGGACGCGGCTTCGGCACGATGACGGCGCCGGACGGCACGGACTCCAACGTCTTCGTTATGATTGGTGCCTACGGCAAGATAATAGACCCCGAGAAGGATGAATTCTTCAAGAAAATGCTCACGGATAAGAACCCGTACCTCGTATAAGCGGCGGCACTGCCGGACACAAACCGCGCGGCGGTGACAGAACACGCCACGCGTTGCAGTAACGGACGGCGCCTATGCTGACGGAATAAGTTTCAGCCCGCTTGCCCTGCAAGCGGGCTGAAACAAAATCAAAGCTATAAAGACGAAAGAGACACTATACCAATGAAAACTACAATATACACTGCCGCAATAAGGAGAATACTTTCGCTTGTATTGATTATTGCGTCACTACTCTCTGTACTGCCTATGGAACACGTGGGCGCAACAGAGACCGGGAGCGAATTTACTATTGAAGAATTTGACACGGTGGATTCCCGGCTTGACGAGCACAGGGAAAAACTGCTGACTTACGCGCGGATAGCGTATAAGAACGGGGATACGGAATTATCGGACGAGATAATCACCGCGCTTGACGAAATCACGTATGAAGAAACCGCTCTGCGCGCCGAACTGAAAGAGTTGAAAGCCCAATCGTCGCGGCTTGAGATGTCAATATCGTCGGA
>JAITJC010000044.1 GCA_031279125.1 Oscillospiraceae bacterium | reverse complement strand
TCGTGTGCCCGTTCCTGTAGTTCTTTGCCGTCTCCACTTCGTCCGACCGGCGCTGCTGTTTCTCATACCCCAGCGTCGTGTCAAGCTCCGCTTCCAGCACCTCGCCGAGCACGTCCGCGAACATGCTTTTCAGCGCGTCCATGATCTCCCCTGTGCTCTTGAATTCCTCGCTCGCTACGAGTTCCCGGATTACTTCCCTCGGTATGCGTTTCATGTCGTTTTTCCTCCTGGCAATTCTTGTTCTATCTCCTATTATTGCCCGGAGTTTTCTCTTTTACACAGCTTTTTCCGCAATCTCAATCAAATAGCGGCTTAATGTAACTGGTGTTATTTGGGCGGGCAATTAAACTTGCAATTTGCAATTTAAGCAGACCCCGGAAAAAAGTATTTGACAACCCCCCTCGCTATACTTTATAATAACACGGTATTTTGGGGAGGGGTTGCCGTGACGCTTGATTTGCGGGACGTCGTCGGCGTTCCCGGCCACAGCGCGGCGTTCGATTATTCGCCGGATTTTTCAGGGCTTCTGTCCGACAGCGTGCTCGCCGTCGCCGGAACGCCCCGCGCGCGCGGCGCTGTGCGCAACGACGCGGGAGTCCTGATTATGCGCGCGGAGCTCGACGCGAAGCTGGTTTGCGTATGCGCGCGCTGTCTCAGGGAGTTTGAGCGCGACGTATCGCAGGTGTTTGAGGTTTTTCTGTCGGAAAACGAAGCCGCGAAGGACGACCCGGAGTACTATCGCGTCGAAGGCGCGGCTGTGGATCCCGGCGAGATAATCGTGACGGAGCTGATTTTGCGGGAGGACGTCCGCCTGCTCTGCCGTGAGGACTGCCGCGGGTTGTGTCCCCGTTGCGGCGCCGACCTCAATGAGGGGGACTGCGGTTGCAAGCCGGAGGGCGACCCGAGACTGGCCGCTCTCGCGCGGTTTCTTGACGAAAAATAACAGGAGGTGTTCAAACGATGGCGGTTCCGAAGAGTAAGGTATCAAAGGCGCGGCGCGACAAGCGGCGCAGTTCGCACTGGAAGCTTGCGTCGCCGGGGCTTGTGAAATGCCCCAAATGCGGGGCGTTCAGGCTTCCGCACAGGGTGTGTAAATCTTGCGGCACTTACAACGGCCGCGAGGTTCTGTCCGTAAACTGAGAAAGAGCGGCGACAGGGCGGGTTCTAAGCGGGATAAACCCGCCTCGCCCGTTCCGGGAGGCGCGCGTATGCCGGCGGCAGTTAAACATATAGCGGAGGGTTCTCCCGCGTCGCGCACGAAAATCGCGCCGGGAGATATTTTACTGTCCGTGAACGGGGCGTCCGTGACCGATGTGCTCGATTACAGATACCGCGCGTATGACGCGCGCCTGCGCCTTGTGCTGCGGCGCCCCGACGGGCGCTTCCTGCTTGTTTCGCTCCGGAAAGAAGAGGGCGAGGAGCCGGGCATAGAGTTTGACAGCTACCTTATGGACTCAAGCCGCTCGTGCTCAAACAAGTGCGTTTTCTGTTTTGTCGATCAACTCCCGCGCGGTATGCGCCGTTCGCTGTACTACAAGGACGACGACGCGCGGCTGTCATTCTTGCAGGGCAATTACGTCACGCTGACGAATATGACGGAGCGGGAGCTTTCGCGTCTTATGGCGTTGCGCGTGTCCCCGCTGAACGTCTCTGTACATACGATGAATCCCGGCTTGCGCGCGTATATGCTCGGCTCGGAGGCGGGGGCGCGCGGGGTGCGCGATATTCGCCGTCTCGCGGAGGCGGGGATTTCGATGAACTGCCAAATCGTCCTCTGCCCCGGCATAAACGACGGGGAGGAGCTCGAATACAGTATGCGGGAGCTCCGCAAGCTCTGCCCCTCCGTTGCCAGCGTGTCCGTTGTGCCGGTCGGGCTGACGCGCCATCGCGGGGGTCTGCCGGAGCTTACGCCGTTCGACGCCGGAAAATCAAAGGCGGCGGTGCTGCAAGTCGAGAGCTTCGCGGAAAAATGCCTCGCGGAGCTCGGGTCGAGGATATTTTTCGCCGCCGACGAGCTGTATATAAAGGCGGGACTGCCCCTGCCGCCGGACGGCAGCTATGAGGATTACCCGCAGCTTGAAAACGGCGTCGGGATGATGAGGGCGCTTATTACGGAGTTCGAGACAGCGCTTGCGGCGACGGATGGCGCGGACGTCAGAGGGGCTCCGTTCACCGCCGTGACGGGGCGCGCCGCCGAGGGCTTCATAAACGGAATGCTCCGTTCGGCGCGGGAGAAATTCGGGGGACTTCCGGGCGAGGTTGTCGGAGTGACGAACGATTTCTTCGGGGACAGCGTGGACGTGGCCGGGCTTGTGACGGGCGGAGACATCATCAAGACACTCAAAGCGCGCGGGAGCCGGGCGTCGCGGCTTTTGATCCCGCGCAATATGCTCCGCCGCGGGGAGGATGTTTTTCTCGACGGCGTCACCGTGAGGGAACTTGAGGAAAGGCTGGGCGTTTCCGTCCGCGCGGTCGCGCAGGACGGTGCGGATTTGCTCCGCGCCATGACGGGGGATATCATCAGCCCGCGCAAAAACTCTTGAGGGATGGGAGTGGCGTTATGCCTAAACCGCTCATCGCCATAGTCGGCCGCCCGAACGTCGGCAAGTCTATGCTTTTTAACAGGATAGCCGGGCGGCGGCTGTCCATCGTGGAGGATACGCCGGGGGTGACGCGAGACCGTCTTTACGCGCCGTCCGACTGGAACGGGCGGGCGTTTGATCTCGTCGATACGGGCGGCATCGAGCCGCAGGGGAGCGGAGAGATCCTGCTCTTCATGCGCGAGCAGGCGCGGATAGCCATCGATATGGCGGATGTCATTGTCCTTGTGTGCGACATCACGACGGGCGTCACGGCGTCCGACGGAGAGGTGGCGTCCATGCTGCTCCGCTCCGGGAAGCCCGTCGTGCTCGCCGTCAACAAGTGCGACGGCACGGGCGCCGAAAATCCGGATATTTTTGAATTCTACGCCCTCGGGCTCGGCGACCCGGTGGCGGTGTCGGCGGCGCACGGTCACGGCACGGGGGATTTGCTCGACGAATGCGTGAAGCGCTTTCCCCCGGACCGGGGCGGCGCGGAAGAGGACGAGCGCATCTCGGTCGCCATCATCGGCAAGCCGAACGCCGGGAAGTCGTCCCTGCTCAACAGGATTCTGGGTGAGACGCGAGTCATCGTCTCTGAAACGGAGGGAACGACGCGCGACGCCGTGGACGCGGCGTTTGAGAACGGGCAGGGGAAGTATATGTTCATCGACACGGCGGGGTTGCGGCGGAAGTCGCGCGTGGACGACAGGATTGAGAAATACAGTGTTCTGCGCGCGCGGATGGCCGTTGAGAGGAGCGAGGTGTGCCTCATAATGATCGACGCCTCCGAGGGGGTCACGGAGCAGGACACGAAGGTGGCGGGGCTCGCGCACGAGGCGGGGCGCGCTTCCGTCATAGTCGTGAACAAATGGGATCTCGTCGAAAAGGACGGCAAGACGATGGACCGTATGCGCGAGGAGGTGCGCCGTGACCTGAGCTTTATGCCGTACGCGCCGATAGTCTTCATATCCGCGAAAACGGGACAGCGCGTGGACAGGCTTTTCGAGCTGATAAATTACGTCGCCGACCAGGCATCCATGCGCATTACGACGGGCGCGCTGAACGGCGTGCTCGCCGCCGCGCAGGCGCGTCAGCAGCCCCCGACGGACAAGGGCAGGCGGCTGAAAATCTACTATATGACGCAGACCGGGATCCGCCCGCCGACGTTCGTCTGTTTCTGCAACGACGCGGAACTGTTCCATTTTTCGTACCGGCGGTATCTGGAGAATCAGATACGCTCCGTTTACGGACTGGAGGGCGCGCCGGTGCGGATGCTCATACGACAGAAAGGGGATAAGTAAAGATGCTTGCCGCACTCGCCCACATAGCCGCCGCCGCGCAGGCGTATATCATAGGAGGGATCAACGGCGCCATAATAGCGTCAAAGTACCTCTACAGGCGCGATATACGCGAGCTCGGCAGCGGGAATCCCGGTCTTACGAACTTTTATCGCATGTTCGGGACGCGCGGCACGCTGCTGATGATTTTGATTGACGTCGCCAAGACGCTGGGGCCGGTGCTTATCGGAAGTTGGATATTCTCGCGCCACGGACTGACGGAGGCCGGCTATGCGGGACTGTACGGGCGCGTATACGCCGGGTTTTTCGTTATGCTCGGGCACTGCTTTCCGCTGTTTTACGGCTTCAAAGGGGGGAAAGCCGTCCTCGCCGTCGGCGTACTGCTGTTCAGCATAGACTGGCGCGTTTCCGTTTTGGGCTGGGGCGCGTTCATCCTCGTGCTGCTCGCGACGCGGTACGTGTCGCTCGGCGCTATGGTCGGCGTGTGGGGATACCCCGCCGCGCTCGCGATTTTCGGTGTAGGCGGGACGCGGGAGATAGTGATCGCCGTCCTGTCGGCAGCCCTGCTCGTGGCGCGGCACGGAGGCAATATCGTGCGCCTTGTGACGGGTGATGAGTCGAAATTCAGCCTCAGGCGGATGGGGAAGTAGCGGAAATTTTTGAAGGGAAGCGTTGACGCAAGCTATGAAAATATCGGTTTTCGGCGCGGGTGCCTGGGGAATGGCGCTCGCCCTGCTTCTATATGAAAACGGACATAAGGTGACGCTTCGCTCGTCGTCTCCGGAGCGAGCCTCGGAACTCGCTTCGCGGAGAGCGAACCCGAGGCTCGGCGGCGTGGAGCTCCCGCCGGGGATACACGTCACGGCCTCCGTGCCGGAGGCGTCCGGCGGCGCGGAGCTCGCTGTCGTCGCGACGACATCCACGGAGATAGGCGGCGCGGCGGAACTTCTTCGCCGCGCGCTCCCGCGCGGCTGCGCGATAGTCTGCGGGTCAAAGGGCATAGAACCCGGCTCATACAGGCTGTTCTCAGAGCTTCTGCGCGACACCTTCGGAGAGGAACGAGCCATAGCGGCGCTCTCCGGCCCGGCGCACGCGGAGGAAGTCGCGCGCCGGATTCCCACGGCCTGCGTCGCCGCCTCGCGCGACAAATCCGCCGCGGAGATGGTTCAGGACGTATTTATGAACGAATATTTCCGCGTGTACACGTCCGACGACGTCACCGGCGTGGAGCTCGGCGCGGCGCTTAAAAACGTAATAGCCCTGTGCGCCGGCATATGCGACGGACTCGGCTTCGGGGACAACACGATAGCCATGCTCGCAACGCGCGGGCTCGCGGAGATAGCGCACCTCGTAATAGCGCTCGGCGGGCGGCGGGAGACCGTCGCGGGGCTCGCGGGGCTTGGGGACTTGATTGCGACGTGCACCTCGCGCCACTCGCGGAACCGCCGCGCCGGGGTGCTGATCGGGCGGGGGAAGTCCGCGCAGGATGCCATGGATGAGGTCGGCGCCGCCGTGGAAGGCTACCATGCCGCGAAAGCCGCGCGCGCCCTGTCGGAACGCGCGGGCGTGGATATGCCGATTTGCGCCGAGGCGTACAGCGTACTCTATGATGGCAAAGACCCGCGCGCCGCCATACACGAGCTTATGACGCGCACGAAGCGCAGCGAAACGGAAGAGAGTTTTATGAGGTGATATCCCGGAAAGCGACCGGCTTGCGTCGCTCTTCCCCGCATATCCTCCGCGCGCGCGTCGAACCATTCTTCGATTTTCGTCCGGACGTCAGATTTCGTTTCCATAAAGCGCCGCGATCCCCTTGTACGTCATATAGCAGTCGAGCTTGGAAGCCGCCTCCCACGGCGCGTGCATCGAAATGACTGGCACGCCCGCGTCTATGGTCTCTATGCCGCGGTTCGCCATATATTTCGCAATGGTGCCGCCGCCGCCCTGATCCACCTTGCCGAGCTCCGCCATCTGCCACAGTACGCCGTTTTCCGCGAACAGCCGTCGCAGTTTCGCCACGGTCTCCGCAGAGGCGTCCGACGAGCCGGATTTGCCGCCGGAACCCGTGAATTTCATAATGCCCATACCGTGGTTGAGCTGCGCGGAGTTGTTTTTCTCCGAAACATCCGGGAAATTGGGGTCGAAAGCGTTGCACACGTCAGCCGACAGGCAGAACGAGCTTTCAAAGCATCGCGCCGCCTGCTCCGCCCCGCCCGCGAGCCGCGCCGTGAACGATTCGAGAATCCGCGACTGCGAGCCCGTCACGCCCTCCGAGCCAATTTCCTCTTTGTCCGTGAGTATGCAGACCGCTGTTTTTTTCGGCGGCGCGGACCCGTCGAGGTCAAGTATCGCTTTAAGCGCGGCATAGGTGCAACTGCGGTCGTCGTGCCCGTAGGCGAGAATCAGGCTGGAATCGAAGCCCGCGTCGCGCGCCCTTCCGGCGGGCACAGCCTCCAGCTCCGCCGAAAGAAAGTCCTCCTCCGCGATGCCGTATTTCGCGTGAAGCAGTTTCAGCACAGCCGTTTTGAAGCGGTTTTCGTTCTTTTCCCCGCCTGTGGGCTTCGTCCCCGCGAGGATGTTGAGCTGCTCTCCCGTGAACGCTTCGCTGAGCGTCTTTTTGCTCTGCTCACGCCCCAGATGCGGCAGCAAGTCCGAAACGAAAAACACCGGCTCATCCTCTTTTTCACCGATATTCACCGGGACGAGCGTCCCGTCCGCCTTCGCGGCGACGCCGTGCAGGGCGAGCGGCAACGTCACCCACTGATATTTCTTTATCCCGCCGTAATAGTGTGTTTTGAAGAACGCCATCTCCCCGTCCTCATACAGCGGGAGCTGTTTTAAGTCGAGGCGCGGGGAATCCACGTGCGCCCCGGCGAAGTTTATACCATCTCTCGGAGGCGTTTCCCCGATTACCGCCAGAAACAGCGCTTTGCCCCCGACGGATTTGTATACCCGGCTCCCCGGCGCGAGCGCTCCGCCGTCCCCCTCCGGAAGCGGCACGAAGCCGCGCGCCTCGGCGAGGGTTATCGCCTCACGCACCGCCTCGCGCTCCGTTTTGGCGGCGTCGAGAAATTTTTTGTACCCCTCGGCGTAGAGGCGGGCATTTTCAAGCTCCTCCTCACCGAGCGCGTCAAACGCGTTTTTGTTCTTGTATATGAGCTCTGACATAGGCATCCCCTCCGATTTGTGCGGACGAGACGCGCGCGGACGTCCGCGCGGTATATCTCCGCCGCTGTGGACAGTATATCGCGGCAAGCGCGTAAACGCAACAGAAATTTTATGACGTGTTATCGTTCAGTGATAATGTCAGTATGCAGAGCGTTCGAAGAACCATTTTTAATTTTTTATCCGCCGGGCGCGCATAGCGCGCGCGTTTTCGCGGATAATAACGCTGTGTTTTCCGAAAAACGTATATTCATTCAAAAAGGAATGGTCATAAAAATGAAAGCAACGGGAATTGTGCGCCGCATTGACGACCTCGGGCGCGTAGTCATACCGAAAGAAATCCGCCGCACGATGCGCATCCGCGAGGGCGACCCCTTGGAGATATACACCGAAAAGGATGGCGAGGTGATTTTTAAAAAATACTCCCCCCTGGGCGAGTGGTCGGAAACGGCGACTCAACTCTGCGACGCTATCGGCAAGGCGTCCGAGCGCCCCGCGGCCATCGCCGACCGTGGCGCGTATATCGCCGTCAGCGGCGCGCCGAAGCGCGACCTGTACGAAAAGCATGTCGGCGGCGATATGGAGCGGCTTATGGAGGGGCGGCGGTTGTATCAGCGCAAAAGCGGGGAGCGCGGGGTACCTCTCGCCGACGCGACGGACAAATATATCGCGGACATCGCGGCGCCGATCATCGCGGAGGGCGACGCGCTCGGTTGCGTCGTATTCTTCTCCGAGGGGGATACGCTGCCCGGCGAGGTTGAATACAAGCTCGCTCAGGCGGCGGCGGCGTTCCTCGGCAAACAGCTGGAGGGCTGACGCCTCCCCCGGCTCACCGGAATATTCCTCCGGCTTGTGAAACACTATTACACTAAGCCGCGTTCTTCATGTGGTATGATTGCTTTGTCCCATCCGTCGTCTCCTCCGTTGCTTTTTTGGTTTGCGACTATCAGTGTAACGGATTTTGACCCCGGATGGGTCATCTTTTTTTATGGATCGGGGCAATTCATTTTACAACTTACCTCTCAAATTAAATTGTATAGACACGCCGCGGATTCTGCGGTATAATCGAATACGCCGCGTTGAACGCGGCGGCACGATCATCATCTGAAAGAGGTAAGGTACAGCCTATGTCAACGGTTCTGATTACGGGCGGCGCCGGGTTTATCGGCTCGCATTTGACCGAAAGTTATCTGGAGAAAGGGTATGAGGTCGTCGCCGTCGATAATTTGAATTCCGGCACGCTCGGGAATCTCGGCAATGTCCGGGGCAACCCAATGTTTCATTTTTACGAGACCGACATCCGGGACGCGGAAGCGCTGTTCAAAATCTTTGACAGGCACACGCCCGACATCGTATCGCATCACGCCGCCCAGAAATCTGTTCCGTATTCAATGGAAAATCCGGTTGAGGACGCGAACAAAAACATCATCGGGCTTCTAAATGTCATCGCCGCCGCAGGACGCTTCCGTACCCGGAACTTCCTCTATGTCTCGTCCGGGGGGGCGCTGTCCGGGCAGACGGAGGGCGGCGGCGCTTCGCGTGAGGACGACATTCCCCAGCTTGCGTCCCCCTACGCCGTCACCAAATACGCGGGGGAGAATTACGTCCGAATCTACGCTTCCAAATTTAAATTTGATTATTCCATCCTGCGCTATGCCAATATTTACGGCCCGCGCCAGATTTCCGACGGGGAATGCGGCGTTATCCCCATATTCATCGACAACATCCTTTCCGGGAGGCAGTCGGTTTTGACGACTTATCCCGATATGCCCCGCGGCTGTACCAGGGATTACGTTTACGTCGGCGACGTCGTTGACGCCAATCTTTTGCTGACGGAAAATCCCGCGAACCGCATCGTCAATATCGGGTCTGGCGAGGAAACATCGGTGCTTGACATATACGAGATGCTTCAAAAAATCTTCGGAACGTCTTTGCCCATAGTCACATCAGCCCCCCGGCAGGGCGATATAAAGCGATCTGTACTCGACTCGCGTCGAATTTTCGACCTTAACGGCTGGAGCGCCCGGACGTCGCCGGAACAAGGGCTGACGTTGCTGAAAAAGCATATTTCAGCTTTGGGCGTTGCCAAGGAATAAGGAGGGCTTGCGATGAAAAAAGCGGCGGTCATAATGGGTTCGGACAGCGACCTTAAAGTCGTCGGGGACGCCGTAAAGCAACTGCGGGAGCTTGGCGTCCCGACGGAGGCGCGCGTCATATCGGCGCACAGGACACCCGGCGCGGCGGCGGAATTCGCCGGGAGCGCGTCTGAAAACGGTTTTGGCGTCCTCATAGCGGCGGCGGGGCTGGCGGCGCATCTGGCGGGCGCTCTCGCGGCGAACACAATCCTGCCCGTGATCGGCATACCTGTCGCCTCCGGCTCGCTCGGCGGGCTCGACGCGCTTCTCAGCACGGCGCAGATGCCTCCGGGGGTGCCCGTGGCGGCGGTCGGGATTGACGCCGCGCGCAACGCGGCGCTTCTCGCGGCGAGGATCCTCGCGCTTGCGGATGAAGGCCTGGCGGAAAAGCTTGAAGCGCTGCGGCGCGATATGGAGATGTCCGTCATTGAAAAGGACAGGCGTCTCGCCGAAAGGATGGGCGGGCTGTGAGCGGGAAATTCGCGTCCCGCTCGGATGCTTACGCCGCCGCCGGCGTGGACATCACGGCGGGCTACAGGCAGCTTGAGCTCATAAAGCCTATGCTCAAATCGACTTACCGGGAGGGCGTTCTCGGCGCCGCCGGGGGCTTCGGCGGTTTTTTTGAGCCGGGCTTTAAGGATATGAAGCGCCCCGTGCTAATCTCCGGCACGGACGGCGTCGGCACGAAGCTGAAGATAGCGTTTCTTTCCGATAAGCACGACACCGTAGGCATCGACTGCGTGGCGATGTGCGTCAACGACATAATATGCTCCGGCGCGGAACCGCTTTTCTTCCTCGATTATATCGCCGTCAGCAAGAATGTCCCGGAGCGTACGGCGGAGATAGTCTCCGGCGTGGCGGCGGGCTGCCGGGATGCGGGCTGCGCTCTGATAGGCGGCGAGACGGCGGAGCATCCCGGAATGATGCCGGAGGACGAATACGACCTCGCGGGTTTTGCCACGGGGATAGTCGATTACGGCGATATACCGGACGAGGGGAATATCTCCCCCGGCGACGCCGTCGTCGCCCTGCCGTCGTCCGGTCTGCACTCCAACGGCTTTTCGCTCGTCAGGCGCATATTCGCGCCGACGGCGGAGTCCCTCGCCGAATACGTCCCGGAGCTCGGCAAAACGCTTGGAGAGGAACTTCTCACGCCGACGCGGATATACGCGAAAACGCTGCTCGGTCTGCTCCGCGCCGTGCCCGGCGCCGTTTGCGGCATATCGCACATCACGGGCGGCGGCATATACGAAAACGCGCCGCGATGCCTCCCGGACGGCGTGAGAATGCTCATCGGCGCGAATAAGATAGCCCGCCCGCCGATATTCGATATAATCGCGTCGAGGGGCGGCGTTCCCGCTCGCGATATGTACAACACGTTCAATATGGGCGCCGGGATGCTGCTCGCCGTTAAGGGCGGCAAGGCGGATGAGGTCCTGCGGGCGCTGAAAAGCCTCGGGGAGGACGCCGCGCTCGTCGGGGAGTGCGTTTCCGGCGAAAAAGGAGTTGACGTTTCGTGGTGAGAACAGCCGTGCTCGTCTCCGGCGGGGGGAGCAATCTTCAGGCGATAATCGACGCGCGCATATTCGGGGAGGTCAAAAACTGCGAGCTTGCCGCCGTGATAAGCTCCAACCCCGACGCCTACGCGTTGCAACGCGCGGAGTTCGCGGGCATCCCCGCTTATATCATAGACAGAAAAATCTTCGCCAACCGCGCGAGCTTTTCAGAGGCGGTTCACAAGAAACTGGAGGATCTCGACATTGAGCTTGCCGTGCTGGCGGGCTTTATGTACATCCTTGACCCGCCCTTGATCCGCGCGTACCGCAACAGGGTCATCAACATCCATCCCGCGCTCATCCCCTCTTTTTCCGGTCCCGGCTGTTACGGGATACACGTCCACGAGGCGGCGCTGGAATACGGCGTGAAGGTCACCGGCGCGACGGCGCATTTCTGCGTGAGCGAGGCCGACGCGGGGCCCATCATACTGCAAAAGGCCGTGGAGGTGCGCGAGGATGACACGCCGCTCTCTCTCCAGAGGCGCGTAATGGAGGAAGCGGAGTGGAAGATACTGCCCGCCGCCGTGTCGCTGTACTGCGAGGGACGATTGGAGATCGACGGCAAAATTGTGAGGATAAAGGGCGCGAGAAGCGACGTCGAGAGGGGACGGTCTGACAGTGAGCCGCAATGACGTTACCGGCGGCG
>JAITJC010000019.1 GCA_031279125.1 Oscillospiraceae bacterium | reverse complement strand
AGACGGACATTTTTTTGCGGTCGAGCTTGTTCTTCTTGATTATCGCGGACTCTATGGGCATACCGTGGTTATCCCAGCCGGGGACGTACGGCGAGCGGAAGCCCGACATATTCTTGTACCGCACGATGATATCTTTCAGAATTTTGTTCATCGCCGTGCCGATGTGGATGTCGCCGTTGGAAAACGGCGGGCCGTCGTGGAGTATGAACGGCGGCTTATTCGCGTTTTTCTCCATCAGCTTGCCGTAAATATCCCGCTCGTCGAAAGATTCGAGCATTCCCGGCTCGCGCTTCGCGAGCCCCGCGCGCATCGGGAAATCCGTTTTCGGAAGGTTCACCGTCTGATTGTAATCCCGGCTCATGGCGAAAAGCACCTCTCCTTTTCAGAAAAATCCGGGGAAAAACCGGGGGCGGCCCCGGCGCCGCCCCGAAAAGACTGCCCCTCGGGCGATTTTTCAGCTGTTCTCAAAATTTATCCCGAATTTCAGGTCGTCGAACTTGTTTTTCGGTCTCGGCGAGGTTTCCTCATCCTCAGCGCCCGGCGCCGCCGGTTCCGCGGGCGCTTCGCCTTCCGCGCCGCGCGGCGGCTCCGGCTCGCGCACGGGCGGGGGCGGGGTGTGCTTTATCGAAGAGAGCTTTGACAGGAAGTCCTCCTGCGCCGATATCAGCTCGCGCGCCGCGGAGACGAAGCGCGCCGTCTCCCCCGCCGCGGCTTCAAGGCGCGCGCGCTCATCCTGAAGCTCGGTTTCGATTTCAAGGCGGCGCGCCGCCGCCTCGCCTTCCATACGCTCGGCTATTTCCGCGCCGCGCCTGCGGGCTTCGGAGACAAGCTCCTCCCCGGTTTTCTGCGCCGTCAGGAGCGCCATGCGCATAGAGTCCTCCGTGGAGCGGTATTCCTCGATTTTTTCCACAAGCACTTTCAGCTTGTTTTTCAAAATGCCGTTTTCCTTATACAGCGCCGTATAGTCGCCGAGGACCTCCTCCAGAAAGTCGTCCACCCCCGCCATCTCGTACCCGGAGAGTACGGCGCGCTTGAATTCCTTCCCGGAAATTTCAGCCGGTGTAAGCATAAAGTCTTATCCCCTCACTATATGTATGTCAGCGAAGCGAAGCGTCCGCTTTGTCTAAAAGTACATCCCGTTGTTTTCCAGCTCGTCTATGAGGTCGCCCATGAGGCTGACGTTGTACGGCGTGATTATATACGTGCTGACCGCGACCTTCTTCACCTTGCCCTCCTGCGCGTAGGCGAAGCCCGCGAGGAAGTCGAGCAGGCGGCGCGTCACGTCCTTGCCCGTGCTCTCAAGGTTCAGCACGACCGTGCGGCGCTCCCGCAGGTGTTCGGCGATCTCCGTCACGTTGTCGAAGCTCTCCGGCTGTACAAGCACGACCTGAAGCTGCGCCGTGGCGTGGATGTTGACGACTTTGCCGCCCCGCTTTTCCTCAAACCCCCCGAGCGTTGTGCGCGCCTGCGCCGGGGTGCGCGGCGGCGGGACGAAATCCTGTTCCGGCGGCGGGGAATAGTCGGGTATGTCGTCGTCCTCCCCGTAGGGCCTCATGAATTTCGCCAATGAGGAAATAAAGCTCATAGCAAAGACCTCCTGTGTCGGTTGTCAGTATTTCCGCAATCCGAATATGGCGCTGCCTATCCGGACCATATTCGCCCCGGAGAGAACGGCCTCGCGAAAGCTGTCGCTCATCCCCATGGACAGATACCGCATATCAACATTATCGTATGTTTTTCCCCGTATGTCAACAAAAAGCTTCATCATATCGTCGAAAAAGCGCCGATTTCCTTTATTTTGCGCCAAAGCGGGCGGCACCGCCATCAGCCCGCGCACGAAAATTCCCCGCGTCGAGGCGGCTTTTTCAAGCGTTTCCGTCAGGTTTTCGGGCAGTACGCCGCTCTTGCCGGGCTCGCGCCCGATGTTCACCTCAAGCAGTATGTCCTGCGCGATTCCGAGGGAAACGGCGCGTTTTCCTATCTCCTCGACGAGCCGGGGGGAGTCCGCGGACTCTATGAGCGCGCACGCGCCGACGACGAAACGGACTTTGTTCGTTTGCAGATGCCCGATGAAATGCAAAGGCGCGCCCTCATACGCGCCCGCGAGGAGCTTTTCCGTCATCTCCTGCACACGGTTTTCGCCCACGGCGTCAACGCCCGCCGCTATAGCCTCGCGCACGCTTGCCGCGCCGTTCTGTTTCGCCGCCGCAACGAGCGTTATATCCTCCGCCGCCCGCCCGGCGGCGCGCGCGGCGGAGGCGATCAGCTCGCGGACGCGCCTCACGTTTTCCGCCGTTACGCCCGTTTCCGCGCCTTCGCGCCCCGCGTTCATCTGACGACCTTGCCGTCGTACAGGCCGTTGGCCTTTACGATCACTTCGCTGCCGTCGCGCAGGCTCGGCGACGCGCTTTCGACTATATACGCGTTCCCTGCCTCGCGCAGGATCGTGACGCGCGCGCGCTTCGCCCTGTGCCCCTCGGCTATGTATATGAAGGGCACAAGCTCCCCGCCGCCGCCGTCCTCCGGTTCAAGGCGCACGGCGTCCCTCGGCACGCGGACTCCCTCCGTTCCGCCGTATATCAGCTCCGCGCCGCAGGCGCGCGCGTTCAGCACGTCCGCTATCCCGTAAGAGCTTGACAGCACGGCGACGCGGGCCTTGCCGTCGCTTTTGCCGACGCTCTCCACGCGCATTTCAAGCTCCCGGCGGACAGGCGTTGTGAGCCGCACCGTCACGCTGTCTGTCTCAAGGAGCGCCGACGCGGACGCGGAGTCCACGATCAGCGCGAGGTACCACCGCGTTCCGGTCACGAGCCTGCCCGCCCCCGCGGAGGTTTCCGGGAAGGCGAACAGCGACTCTATGCCCTCCGGCGACAGCCCGGAAAGCATGTCCGGGGTTATATGCTCAAAGCCGTCCGCGCTGTGGGCGTACAGTCCGGACTCCGGCGCGTATACGTGAACGGCGCGCGGGAGAGCCGCCTCCGCCGCGCGAAGCTCCGCTTCGAGCGCGACCGTCTCCGACGCGGCGGAGGCGGCGTCCTGCGGATACATGACAAGGCTCTCCGCCTCCGCCGCTTTCTCCCTCGCCTCGCCGAGCTCGCGCCGCGCGAGGGCGTACGCCAGCGCCGTCACGGAGTCCTCCGTCCGGCGCGCGCGCTCCTCCGGGAGCGAGACGGAGGCCTCGCGCAGTCTTTTTATTTTCAACTCCAGCTCGACGAGCCGCGCGGCGTCCCCGGCGGCCGCCTCACCGTAAGCCTCCGCCACAAGCTGACCGCGCGCGGCCTTCTCTCCGTCGCCGAGGCTCGGCAGCAGCAACCCCTCCACGCCGGGGATCACAAGCTCCTCGCGGACGACGAAGCCGCGCGCGGAGGACGTTTCCAAGATCTCCGCGCGCGCCGCGCGCGCCGTGCGGAACGGGTTTTCAAGCGACCTGTACACGTTCAACCCGCAATAGAGCGAGAACGCGGCGAAAAGCAAGGCGGTTATCAGCTTGATGAACGCGTCGCCGCGGGCGCGCGGACGGCGCGCCTTTTTTGTCATATCTCGAAGCTCTCCCTCTCAAAGCCCGCGCTCTCCGGGGCGTCCGGCGGGATTGGATCGCCGTCCTCGCGGGAGGGGTCCTCAAAGAAATTCACCGGCCGCGTCGGGACTATCGTCGAAATGGCGTGTTTGTAGATGAGCTGCTGTTTTCCCTCGGAATCGAGCACGACGGTAAAGCTGTCGAAGCCCGCCACCGTGCCGCGCATCTGGAACCCGTTGACGAGAAAAACCGTCACGAGCTGGCGCGAGCCCCGCGTCGAGTTGAGAAATAAGTCCTGCAGATTGTGTGTTCTTGTGTTCGGCATTGCGATTACCTCTTTCTGAATATGTATTTTTTCGGATTGCAAAATCAAATATATCCCGCGCGGCGCATATATTCTGTCGAAACGCGGAGGGCGCGGTCATAATCCGGCGCGTCCTCCCACGTCACGCGAAGCGCCGCCTCGCGCCGCCTCAGCCACGTGAGCTGGCGCTTCGCGTATTGGCGGCTTCGGAGCTTCGCGGCTTCCGCGGCGTCACGGAGCGGGATTTCCCCGAGCGCCGCGCTTATCATCTCCCGGTACCCTATTGCCTGCGCCGAGTTGTGGCTTTTCGTGACGCCCATTTCAAGCAGGCGCCGCGCCTCTTCCGGAAAGCCCCGCCCGACCATCTCGTCCACGCGGCGGTCTATCCTCTCGCGGAGCGTTTTCCTGTCCGCGAATCCGAGCTCGATATACAGCGCGTCGTAAGCCGGCGGCACTGAGCGCGCGCGCGCGTCGTGACCGGAAATCGTCCCGCCCGTCAGCCTGTGAACCTCTATCGCGCGCACAACGCGCTTCTTGTCGCCCGCGTGGAGCCGTGAGGCGCTTTCCGGGTCGGCCTCCGCGAGCTTTTCGAGCATCCGCGCCCCGCCGAGCCTGTCGTACTCCGCCTCGATTTCCCGGCGCGCGCCCCCGGAGTCCTCCGGCGCGAACGAGCGCCCCAGCGCGAGGGAGTCCGCGAAAAGCCCGGAACCCCCGACGACTATCGGCAGCAGTCCGCGCGAGAGGATATCGTCCGCCGCCCGTGACGCCGCCTCCACGTACCGCGCGACGGAATACGACTCTGTGGGAGAAACCACGTCGAGCATGTGATGACGGATCCCGTTCATCTCTTCCGCCGTCGGCTTCGCCGTGCCGATGTCCATATGCCTGTATATCTGCATGGAGTCCGCCGATATGACCTCCCCGCCGACCGCCCCCGCCAGAAGGACGCCGAGGGCGGTTTTGCCCGACGCCGTCGGGCCTGTCAGTACAACGATCTTTTTTATCACGTCCTCTTGAAGCTCCTGTCTATGAACGATTTCGTCAGCTCCGCCGCAACGGGGCGCCCGTGCGGGCAATAGCGCACCTCTCCGGATACAACGCGCCCGGCGAGTTCGTAGAGCTCGCGCTCCCCGGAGTCCCGCCCCGCCTTGATGGCGGCCTTGCACGCTATGGAGGCGAGTATCCCGTCGCGCCGCTTGTCCGCGCCGCCCCCGCGCGCGAGCTCCGCGCATATCTCGCCGAGGGCGCCCTCCACCTCCCCGATGTCGATATCGGACGGGATTCTGCGCACGGCGACGCGCCCCCCGCCGAACGGCTCCACGGAAAATCCCAGGTCCTCCAGCATTTCCGCGTTGTCGAGCAGCAGTTCCGCCTCCGTCTCGCCGGGGGCGACGACCACCGGCTCCAGAATCGACTGCATCATCGGGCGGTAGTCCCCGGCGCGCAGACGGTCGAAATGCACGCGCTCGTGCGCCGCGTGCTTGTCTATGAGCCAGAGGGCGCCGCCCGTCTCGACGACTATATACGTGTTCATCGCCTCCCCGACGACGCGGTATCGCGGCGCGCGCGGCGCGAGTTCCATCTCCGTCTGGGCGGGAGAGGGGGCGTAAGGCGGCGCGGGACTTCGCACCTCGCGCTCCGGGGCGGCGCCGCGCGCTCCGTACGCCGGCGTCCCCGCGTCCCCCGCCCCGCGCGTCGGCGCGGGGCGGGGCGGGGGGGATGCTTTTTCCTCCGCCGGGGCGTCCCGCGGCGGCGAGACGCGAATGAGCGCCGGGGGTTCCTCGTCGCCGTTGAGCGCGGAGAGCGCGCCGTAGTGGACGGCGTCGAAAACATCTTTCTCGAACAGGAACTTGATCTCCGTTTTCGCCGGGTGGACGTTCACGTCGAGCTTCGGCGCGCCCGTTTCTATATACAGGACGCACGACGGGAATCGCCCGGCGAACAGCCTGTTCCTGTACGCCTGTTCAAGCGCCGCCTGGAGTATCCGGGAGCGCACGCACCGCCCGTTGACGAAAAAGAATTGATAGTTCCTGTTCCCGCGCAGGGCGGATACTTTGGAGACGAAGCCGGAGACCTTCACGCCCCCGTCCTCACTCTCCGAGCCAACGGGCAGCATCCCCGCGGCGAAATCCCTCCCCAGCGCGGCGTAAACGCACGAATCCCCCCTGCCGTCCCCCGGCGTATGCAGTTCCTCCGCCCCGTCGCGCACGTACCGCACGGAGATGTCCGGGCGCGAAAGCGCGAGCCGCGTCGCCGCCGCGGATATGCTCGCCGCTTCCGCGCGGTCGGACTTCACAAATTTCTGCCGCGCCGGGGTGTTGTAGAACAGATCCCGCACGGTGACCGTGGCGCCGCGCGGCCGCGCCGCCGCGCCGACGGAGACAAGCTCCCCGCCCTCAAGCGCGGCGCGCGTGCCCTCGCTTTCCTCCTCCGTCCGCGTCAGCAGCTCAACGCGCGACACGGAACCGATGGCGGCCAGCGCCTCGCCCCGGAAGCCGAGCGTTTCGATGGCCTCCAGATCCGTCTCCGAGCGCAGTTTGCTCGTCGCGTGGCGCAGGAACGCCCTCGGCGCGTCCTCGCGCGATATGCCGGAGCCGTTGTCCGTCACGCGGATGTATGTCAGCCCGCCGTTTTTGATTTCGATGGTCACCGTGTCCGCCCCGGCGTCCGCGGCGTTCTCGAACAGCTCCTTTACGACGGAGCTGGGTCTGTCCACAACCTCCCCCGCCGCTATCATATCGGACAGGCGCGGCGGAAGCTCGATTATTCTGCCCAACGCTTCACACTCCCGTCATCTGTACACAATGGGAAGCCCCTTCACATCCACGGGATCTACATCGAGTATGACCGTGTCCCCAACGGTGCACTCCGCCTTCGTCACGTCGAGCAGCGTGTGCATGGGCCCGACGGCGCCGAGTACGCGCGCCCTCTGTCCGTTTACCCGCGCGAAAAGCGGGCGCGCGCGCGACGCTATCAGCTCCGCGAGGTTCATCGCGGGGGCGCGGCGCGTCACGCCGAAGCCGTGATAGTACCCGACGGAGAGTACGGCTATCTTCGTCGCGGCGCGCGTCGTCCGCCGCCGCTCAGAGCCGTAACTGTGCCCCTTGGGCACCCAGCCGACCTCTTCGATCCCCGCCTCTATATACCCGACGCGCCCTATGCCCGGCACGGCGCGGCCGGGGATCCTGCCCGTCAGCGCCGTGTCGAGGCGCACGGCGTCCATCTGCGCGAAATCGTATCTGAACAGCGCCGCGGAGTCGCAGCAGTGCGCGATTCCCGGCTCAAGCTTCATATCTGTCATCCTGTCCAGCACGTCGTTGAAAATGTCGAGCTGGCGGAGCGTCTGCTTGCGCGACCTCCACGACGCGGAGAAAGAGGTGAACGTCCCCACGACGGCGAGCGACGACATATATTTGTAGATGGCGGCTATCCTGTCTGTCTCCGCCGGCAGAAAGCCGTATCTGCCGAGGCCCGTATCGACCTTGATCTGCACCTCCGCTATCGTGTGTCTGTTCTCCGCGATGCCGTTGACGGCGACGGCGGCGTCGTATGACCCGCAGGCGCAGACGACGCCCAGCTCGATGAACTCCGACAGCTCGTCCGGATCGGACGTCGAGCGCAGGGTCATAAGCCGCTCCTCCGTGAAGCCGCGCCGGCGGAGCTTGTCCGCGTCCGCCGGGTCGGAGACGGCGAAGTCGCGCACGCCCTCGTCCCGCAGGAACGAGGCGATGTCGCACAGCCCCATGCCCGAGGCGTTCGCGGACAGGTCGGCGATTATGACCGCCCCGTCCGCGCGCTCCCGCGCGAGACGAAGATTGTCGCGCACGACGCGCCTGTCGATAACAAGATTTTTCATTGCCCGCACCCCCCGGACAGCCGCCGCGACCGCGTCCGTTTTTTATATCATATTTATCTTAGCATATTTTCGTTGAAAATTCCACACGCAAATGTTAAAATACTTTCAAATATTTCTGAATTCCGAACGCGAAGATTTCCGAACGGAGGGTGAGCCGCGTGCCCGCTCAACAAGATTTGACCGATCCCGACGGGCAGAAAGCCGCGGCGGAGCGCGTCCGGCGCGTGCTCTCCCCGCGCGCCGCGAAGGCGCGCGTGCGCACGTTCGGCTGCCAGCAGAACGAAGCGGACAGCGAGCGCCTTCGCGGTATGCTCGCCATGATGGGCTGCTCTTTCACGGAGGACGACGGCGAGGCGGACGTCCTCGTCATAAACACGTGCGCCGTGCGCGAGCACGCGGAGACGAAGGTTCTAGGCGTGATAGGGGCGCTCTCGCACCTGAAGAAAGCGAAGCCCGGCATGATAATCGCCGTGTGCGGCTGCGCGGCGCAGCGCCCGGAATTCGCGGAAAAGATACGCGGGTCATACCGCCACGTGGACCTCCTGTTCGGCACGCACGCCCTGCGGCGTTTCCCGGAACTGCTTGAAGCGGCCGTTGCGGGTACGGGGCGCGTGTTCTCCGCCGAGGATTCCGACGGGGAGATCGCGGAGGGTCTGCCCGTCCTGCGCGACCGCAAATATACGGCGTGGCTGCCCGTTATGTACGGTTGCGACAATTTTTGCGCGTACTGCATAGTCCCCTATGTCCGCGGGCGGGAGCGCAGCCGCGAGCCGGAGCGCGTACTCACTGACGCGGGGGCGCTGATAGCCTCCGGCGCGCGGGAGATCACCCTGCTCGGTCAGAACGTGAATTCTTACGGGGGCAAGCCCGCGCGCGGCGCGGGGGGTGCGTCCGGCACGGGCTTCCCGGAGCTGCTGCGGCGCGCCGCGTCCCTCGACGGGGATTTTCTCCTCCGCTTTATGACGTCCCACCCCAAGGACGCGGGCGACGCGCTTTTCCGGGCTATGGCGAGCTCGCCGAAGATAGCGCGCTGTCTGCATCTGCCGTTTCAGTCCGGCTCTGACCGCGTGCTGTCCCTGATGAACCGGGGCTACACGCGCGGGCGATATCTGGAGCTTATCGCCGAGGCGCGGGCGCTTATGCCGGGGCTTGTCATTACAAGCGACGTCATCGTCGGCTTCCCCGGGGAGACGGAAATGGATTTTGAAGAGACGTATTCCCTGATCGAAAGCGTCCGCTTCGACTCGCTGTTCACGTTCATACACTCCCCGCGCGCGGGCGCGCCGTCGGCGAAACTGCCCGACCCTGTCCCGCGCGCCGAAAAACAGCGGTGGTTCGAGCGCATGACGGCGCTTCAGGATAAGATATCCGGGGAAAAGCACTCCGCGTATGTCGGGAAGACTCTGAGGGTTTTGATAACGGACGAAACGGGTGACGCGGCGTATCCCGCGCGTGGGCGCACGGAGGGCAACCGCCTCGTGCGGCTCACGAACGGGGCGGGCGCCGCCGGGGAGTTCCGCGAGGTGAAAATAACGGACGGCAACAAATGGTCGCTGATGGGTACGGCGGTTTAGGGCGCCCCCGTCCCGCGGGGGTCACGCTTTCATCTGTTTTCTCCGCGCGAGGTTTATCGGGCCTTCGTGCATTTCGTTTATGTCCTGCAGGGAGCGCCCCAGTCCGTACGCCACGCATTGCTCCGCGTCGTCGGCTATGCGCGTGGGGATGTTCGTGCGGCTTTCTATGAGCTTGTCGAAGCCCCAGAGGAGACTCCCGCCCCCGGTGAGAACTATCCCGTTGCGCGACACGTCCGCAACAAGCTCCGGGGGCGTGCTTTCGAGGACGCTGTGGATTGTTTCGATTATGCGCTCGCTGAGTTCCTCGAAGGCTTCGAGAATCTCCGTCGTGTTCACGGATACAACGCTCGGCAGGCCGTTCATCAGGTTCCGCCCTTTCAGATCGACGGTCGTCGTCTCCGGGCGCGGGAACACGCATCCCACGGATTTTTTCACCTCGTCCGCCGTCGAGTCGCCGATCAGGACGTTGTGGCGGCGCTTGATGTATTTTATGAGTTCCTCGTCAAACGCTTCTCCCCCGGCTTTTATGGATTTGGACTCCACGACGCCGCCGAGGGAGAGGACTGCGGCGTCCGTCGTGCCGCCGCCGCAGTCCACGACCATGTATCCGTCCGCCTTGTTTATCTCCAGCCCCGCGCCCACGGCGGCGGCGAGCGGCGCCTCCATTAAGTAGACCCTCCGCGCCCCGGCGGCTATGCCCGCGTCCACGACGGCGCGTTCCTCGACCTCCGTTATGCCGGAGGGCACGGATATGACGACGCGCGGCTTGAACAACGCGAAGCTCACCGCCTTGCGGACGAGTTCCCGCAGCATGCGTTCCGTCATGTCGTAGTCCGATATGGTGCCGTTCCGCAGCGGGCGTATCGCGGCTATGTTCCCCGGCGTGCGCCCCAGCATACGCTGCGCGGCGAGGCCGACGCTCAACAGCCGTCCCGTGTTCTTGTCCATCGCCACAACGCTCGGCTCGCGCAGTATGACGCCGCGCGCGCGCGTCGAGACGAGCACCGTCGTCGTGCCGAGGTCTATGCCGATGTCTCCGCCTAAAAGCATGGTGCGCCTCCAAAAATCAAGGTTCCGGCAGGGTTATGCCCGGCTTTGACCCTCCGTGCCCTAAGGCACATATGATTATAACCTTCGCGGGCGGGTGTTAATCAGCCCGCGTTCCCCGCCCGTCAGCTTCCGTCCGCTTCGGCGAAGGCGGCGCACACAACGTGCGCCGCGCCGCCTTGAAGAAGCGTCCCGGCGCACTCGGAGAGCGTCGCGCCCGTCGTGAGCACGTCGTCGATCAGGAGCAGACGGAGTCCTTCCGCGCCGGGCAGGATACCGTACGCGCCGGCGACATTCGGCTGCCTCTCGGCGGCGTTCCGGAGCGAGGAGTTCGCCGCCGTGTCGCGTTTTTTGAACAGCGTCGGGACAAGGGGCAGACCGAGCAGCCCGGCGACGGTCCCGGCGAGGATTTTCGCCTGGTCGTAGCCCCTTTTCCGCAGGCGGCGCGCCGACAGCGGGACCCACGTCACAGCGTCGAACTCGCCGCCGAGCGCCTCGAACACGACGCCCGCGAGGATTTCCCCGAACACCTCCCCGAGCCAGTAGTCCCCGGAGAACTTATAGCGCAGGAAACCGCGCCTCACGGCGCCCTCATACCGCAAGGCGGAGACGCACCGCGCCGTCCGCGCGGAGACTTCAAGCCGCCGCTCCCCGCCCGACAGCCCCGGCAGGGCCTCCCAGCAGGCGGGGCAGACGTCGTCGCGGTGCGTGAACACGATCTTCCCGCAGAAACAGCATTTCGGCGGGAATAGCAGATCGATGATGAACCGGAGCGGGCGGATCACGGCTTGCCGCCCCTCATAAGGCGCGCGCGCAGGCCGGAATACCTCCTGCGGCGCTTGTCGTTTTCCGTCATCGCGCGGAAAATCTCCGGGTCGCCGACGATTATAAGAAGCTCGCGGGCGCGCGTTATGGCGGTATACAGGACGGCGCGCGTTGCGAGGCGCGGTGAGCCGGGCGGCAGGGCGAGAATGACGGCGCGGTATTCGCTGCCCTGCGACTTGTGGACGGTGACGGCGTAGGCAGGTTCGAGATCGGCGAGCTGGTCGAACATATATTCCACGGTTTTGTCGTCGAAATCGACCGTCATAATCTCAGAGGAAAGGTCTATGCCCGAGACGACGCCGAGATCGCCGTTGTAAACGCCGTTCCCGGAAGCGCCGGAGGCGTCCGTCCACATTATATCATAGTCATTGCGGATTTGCATCACTCGGTCGCCCTCGCGGAAGACGAAGCCTCCGAACGGTTTTTCCCGCCGCTCGCCGGGCGGGTTCAGCGTCTGCTGCAGCAGCGCGTTGAGCGCCGCCGTCCCCGCCTCTCCCCGCTTGGAGGGCGAGAGCGCTTGGATCTGGGACGGCGGGATGCCCATGCCGTTAGGCAAGCGGGACGCCATAAGCTCCGCCGCGGTGCCGGCTATCGCCGCCGGGGTCATGCGCTTCAGAAAGAACATATCGGAGCCTTTCTCCGACAAATCGGGGATCCTGCCGCTGTTCACGGAGTGCGCCGCGCGGACGATGGCGCTCTCTTCCGCCTGGCGGAATATCTCCGTCAGGCGCACGACGGGCACCGCCCCGCTTTTTATGATGTCCGGCAGAATGTTCCCCGGGCCGACGGCGGGGAGCTGGTTCATGTCCCCGACGAGGATCAGGCGGCATCCGGGCTTCATCGCCTCCAACAGGGAGCGCGTCAGCGGCAGATCGAGCATGGACGCTTCGTCCACGATGACGGCGTCCGCGCGCAGGGGGTTCTGCGCGTTGCGCTCGAACACGAGTTCCCCGCGCGGGCCCATGCGCGCGCCCAGCGCGCGGTGTACGGTCATCGCGTCGCCGCGCCCGGAGAGCTCCCCCATGCGCTTCGCCGCGCGCCCCGTCGGGGCGCACAGCAGGGTACGGAGGTTCAGCCTGCCGAACATCTCCAAGATCCCGCGCACGGACGTCGTCTTGCCCGTGCCGGGTCCGCCCGTCAGCGCCACAACGCGCCCGAGCGCGGCGGCGCGGACGGCGGCGAGCTGCCCCTCCGCGTAGGTCACGCCGAGCTTGCTTTCCACCTCCGACACGAGCGCGCCGGCATCGACGGCGTCGTCCTCCTCCATTGAGGCGAGGGCGGTCAGCCGCGCCGCGACGTATTTCTCCGCCTCATACATTTCGCGCAGGTAGCACGCATCCGCGCCGGGAATATCCTCGCGGACTATCTCCCCGCCGTCCGAGAGCATGTCGAGCGCGTCGTAAAGGGCGTCCGTTCCGGCGGAGATAAGCTGGTTCGTCGCGGCGACGAGCTTGTCCGCCGGGATGAACACGTGCCCGTTGTTCAGGTTGTGCCGCAGCTCGAACACGAGCGCCGCTTCAAGGCGCTGCGGGCAGTCCGGCTCGAAGCCGAGCGCCGTCGCCATGCGGTCCGCCTCGCGGAACGCCGCGCCGAACGCGGCATCCGTCATCGCGTAGGGGTTTTCTTTCAGCCGGTCGAGCGCCTCATCGCCGAGCGCGCCGTACGCGCGCATCGCGACGAGCGCCGGTATGCCGTATTCGCCCAGGGCGTCGATGAGGCGGCGCACGCCCGCCTTGCGGCGGAAGTCATTTGAAAACCCCCGCGCGGAGGCGCGCGTTATGCCGCGCACCTCCGCGAGCTTTTCGGGGGAGGATTCCAGGACGTCCAGCGCCCTCTCCCCGAACTTCGCGACGATCTCCCGCGCCCTGCCGGGGCCTATGCCCCGTATCACGCCGGAGGCGAGATATCGGAATATCGCCTCCGCGCCCTCCGGCGCCTCCCGCGTGAAGCTGTCCGCGCGGAACTGCTGGCCATAGGAATGGTGCGCCGTCCACTCGCCCCGGAGCTCAACGCTCTCCCCGGGGAACACGTCCGGCAGACAGCCGACGGCGGTGAACGGCTCCGTGCCGCGCTCCGGCGCGTCCAGCTTTATGACGCTGTACCCGTTCTCTTGGTTGCGGAAGACGACGGCGGAGACGACGCCGCGTATTTTCGTGATTTCACTGCCCAGCTTTCATCACTCCCCCCGAAGGTATGTAACGTCCGAGTTCCCGGCTTCAAGCAGACGCGCGCATTTTTATGTACCCCCCCGTGATCCCGATGAATTATGTTTACGCCGCCGGGGTATTTTATGACGGTCGCGGCTTCGCGGTGAGAACCGCGCCGTCCGGGACATTATAGCAGGTTTTGGCTTGCGGGGCAACCGGCATGGAAAAATCCGCGGGGCGGCGGCTCATTTCACGTCCACCGTCCATTCGGAAACGTTGTGGAAGACACCCGTCTGGCTCGGGGCGAGCCCCGTTATCTCGCCCCTGCCGCTGTGCACGGCGTACTGTTTGTACGCTATCGGGATGAACGTCATGTCCTCCGCTATCGCGAGGCACAGCGCGCGCGCGGCGTTGCGCTCTCTGAAATCCCCGTGCGCGGGGAGGAACGCGGCGGCGCGTTCCGCGCTCTCCCCGCCGCCCATGCCGCCGAAGTCGAGCGCGCCGCCGGGCGACACGAGCGGCGAGAGGTCAAAGTCCGCGGAAAGGCGCGTCTCGCCGCAGTACATGTCAAAATCGCCGTCTTCAAGGGCTTTTTTGAACTCGGCGGACGGCAGTTCCCTCACGTTTATGTTCACGCCCACGCGCCGCAGGGCGTCCGACACGCTCTTCGCCGCCCCGGCGCGCGCGGGGTTCCCGGCGCTCACGATGAAGTCGAGCGCGAACGGCGCCATGCCTCCGTCCGCCGGGTATTCGAGATACGTGTCGTTGTCCGTGTCCTCCAGCCCTATTTCCCCCAAGGCTATGGAGAGAAGCGTCCGCGCGTCCCCCTCCGCCTCCGCGCGCGCGGCGCTCTCCCACGTCCTGTCGTACAGCCTGTAAAACGGCGGCAGCGCCAGCGGCGACGGGGTACCCCTGCCGCCGAGGACGCCCGCGACGATCGCGTCCCTGTCCACCGCGAGATCGACGGCGCGGCGGAAGCGCGCGTCGCCCGCCGCCTCAGAGCGCGGGTTGAAGCCGATGTAAAGCAGGACGGTCGTGTTGTAGTACCGCGTTTCGCTGTCCCGGTGGACGGCGGCGCGCGGCGCGCTCGGGTCCTCCGTGAAAAGGTCGATGGCGCCTTCCGTGAAATATTCCCCGAGCTCCGCGTCCCGACAGGAGACGAGGTATATCTCTCCGACCGGCACGCCGCCTCCGTAATGCTCGTTCCGCACGAGCTTCGCCTCGCCGCCCTCCGCGGAGTATTTGTACGGCCCCGTGCCGCGCGGTGCCGTGCCGGAAGAGCCGTCCTTTATTATCGGTATGTCGAGCAGGGCGGGGAAGCGCGCCGCCGGGGACGACAGCGCGACGCGCACCGCGCGCGCCCCGACGACGCTCGCGGAGACGACATTTTTCAGCCGCGAGGAATACCGCGCGCTCACCCTCGCCTGGTTTATCGAATATACGACGTCGTACGGCGACAACGCCGAGCCGTCCGACATGCGCGCGCCGTCGCGGAGTGTGAACTCGTAGGTCTTCAAATCCTCCGTCTCATAGCTCTCGCACAGCGCGTTCTGCCAGCCGAAGTCCGCGCCGAGCTTGAAGAGCCCCTCGTACATCAGCGTGGAGAGCGCCATGTTGTCGGCGTCCGTGCCGGAAATGGGGTTCAGCGAGGCGGCGGGGTTGTATCTCAGAGAGAATTTCCCGTCGCCCTGCGGGACGGCGCCCGGCGCGGGGCTCGAAAGCTCACCCGGCGGCGCGGAGGCGGATACCCCATCGTCCGCGGGCGCGTCCTCCCCCGCGCCGAGCCGCTCGCAGGAGGACAGCACCAGAAGCGCCGCGAAAACAGGCGCTATCAGCCTTTTTATGCCTGCCGGGGACACGTTCAGGCGTCCTTGCCGCAACAGTCCTTGTATTTCATCGGCAGACCGTTCGGGCGCTTTTTCCCGCACGGGCAAGGGTCGTTGCGCCCGATCTTCGCGCCTCTTTTCACCGGCCGGCGCTTTGCGTCGCCGTCGCCGCCCGCGTTCGCGTTCGCGGCGGCGGCCTGGGCGCGAGCGTTCCTCGCCACGCCGCGCCGCGAGATTTGCTCCTGTTTTCTGACCCGCGCGGTGAACATGCGGCGCACGACCTCTTCTTTTATGCCGTTTATCATCGCTTCGAACATGTCGAAGCCTTCGCGCTTGTACTCGTCCACGGGGTTCGTCTGCGCGTAGGCGCGCAGCCTCACGCCGTCGCGGAGCTCTTCCATGGCATCGATGTGCTCCATCCAGTATTCGTCCACGACGCGCAGCAGGATGACGCGCTCGAGCTCGCGCATGAGCGGCGTCGCGCCGTCCGCCGCGGGACCGAGCTCGCGCTCGCGCGCGTCGTAGACCGCGAGCGAGCGCGCGTTCAGCGCCTGTTCGAGCTCGTCGCGGCCGATGCCGCCTTCCGGCATGGCGGGTTCCCCGCGCGCGAGGAACAGCCCCTCAAAAGGCGCCGCGATTTCGCGCAGCTCCGCTTCGTCCGTTATGCGCTCCGCGCCCGAAACGGACGAGCGTATGACGTCCGCGAGCATCCCAAGGACGCTCTGTTTCAAGTCCTCGCCGTCGAGGACCTTCGCCCGCTGGCTGTATATGAGCGTGCGCTGGGTGTTCATCACATCGTCGTATTCGAGCACGTTCTTGCGCGACTGGAAGTTGCGGCTTTCGACTTTCTTCTGCGCGCTTTCGATGGCGTTCGAGAGCATCTTCTGGTCAATCGGGGTGTCCTCGTCTATTTTCAGCGCGTCCATCATTCCGATTATGCGCTCGGAGCCGAACAGCCGCATGATGTCGTCTGTCATCGCGATGTAAAAGCGCGTCCCGCCGGGGTCGCCCTGCCGCCCCGCGCGCCCGCGCAGCTGATTGTCTATGCGCCGCGCCTCGTGCCGCTCCGTGCCGACGATGAACAGCCCGCCCGCCTCGCGCACGCGCTCCGCCTCCTCCGAGGTGTCCCGCGAGCGCTCCGCGAGGCTCCGTGCGAACATCTCGCGCGCTTTCAGTATCTCCGGGTCGTCCGTGTCCGCGTGACCCGTCGCTTCGACTATGAGCTCGTCCGTCAGCCCCGCCTTTTTGAGGTCGTTTTTCGCCATGAATTCCGCGTTGCCGCCGAGCACGATGTCCGTGCCGCGCCCCGCCATGTTCGTCGCTATCGTCACGGCGCCGAATTTCCCCGCCTGCGCGACGATCTCAGCCTCGCGCTCGTGCTGTTTCGCGTTCAGGACATTGTGCTTAACCCCCGCCTTTTTCAGCAGGGAGGACAGGTATTCGCTCTTTTCTATCGACACCGTGCCGACGAGCACGGGTTGACCGCGCGCGGCGCAGTCCTCGATCTGCTTTATGATCGCGCGGTACTTTCCCGCCTCCGACTTATAGACGGCATCGGGGTTGTCGATTCTGACGAGCGGGCGGTTCGTCGGGATCTCTATTATGTCGAGCTTGTAGATCGCCCCGAACTCCTCCGCCTCCGTGAGCGCCGTGCCCGTCATGCCGGACAGCTTCGCGTAAAGCCGGAAGTAGTTCTGGAACGTGATGGTCGCGAGCGTTTTCGTCTCGCGCGCGACCTCGACGTGCTCCTTCGCCTCTATCGCCTGGTGGAGCCCTTCGGAATACCGTCTGCCGAGCATAAGCCGCCCGGTGAATTCGTCCACGATTATGACCTCGCCGTCCTTGACGACGTAATCGATGTCGCGCTTCATCACGCCGTGCGCCCGCAGCGCCATGTTGATGTGGTGCGAGAGCGTGTTGTTCTCCAAGTCCGCGAGGTTTTCCAGTCCGAAGTGGCGTTCCGCCTTCTCCGTGCCGCGCGGCGTGAGCGTCGCCGTGCGAGCCTTCTCGTCCACGACATAGTCGGCGTCCGAATCCTCGTCCTCCTGCGACTTTTCGTCTATCGCGGCGTAGACCTGGCGGCGCAGGCGCGAGACGAACTCGTCCACGCGCGCGTACATATCCGTGGACTCGTCGCCCTGGCCGGATATGATGAGCGGCGTGCGCGCCTCATCGATCAGTATGCTGTCCACCTCGTCCACGATGGCGAAGCTGTGCCCGCGCTGAACCATATCGGCTTTGTACAGCGCCATGTTGTCGCGCAGATAGTCGAAGCCCATCTCGTTGTTCGTGCCGTAGGTTATGTCCGCCGCGTAGGCCGCGCGGCGCTGCGCGCTCGTCAGCCCGTGGACTATGAGTCCGACCTTGAGGCCGAGGAAGCGGTGCACCTTGCCCATCCACTCGCTGTCGCGCCGGGCGAGATAGTCGTTGACCGTGACGATGTGGACGCCCTTCCCCGCGAGCGCGTTGAGGTACGCCGGCATGACGGCAACGAGCGTCTTGCCCTCCCCCGTCTTCATCTCGGCGATGCGCCCCTGATGCAACACCGCGCCGCCTATGAGCTGCACGCGGTACGGCCTCATGCCGAGCACGCGATCGGCCGCCTCGCGCGCCGCGGCGAACGCCTCCGGAAGCAGATCGTCAGGCGTCTCCCCGCCCGCCAGCCGCCGCCTGAACTCGTCCGTTTTCGCCCGCAGTTCCCCATCGGAGAGCGCGCGGAAGGCGGCCTCGTACGACTCCGTTTTCAATATGAGCGGCTCAAGCGCGCGCAGCTCCCGCTCGCTGTGGGAGCCGAAAATTTTTGACAGAACCTTTAGCATCGAATGTATCCCCCGTCCGCCGGCTGCTGTTCCGCAGCTATCCGGCGGGTAAGTATACCACATTTCCGGCGGCGAAAAAAGCGAAATAATTGTTAAGGCGGGGCGGGGGCATTATACCGCCGCCCGCCGCGCGGCGTCCTCGTCGGCACGCCGCTCTCGGCATTGCGCCGGGGCGCGGATCTGTGGTAAAGTAGGCGCGTATCTTTTGCCGGCCGCCGGAGAGGCGGGCGAAACCTGAGACGGAAAAGGGTCTGCAATTCAAATGAAAAACTTTTTGAAATCGGCGATCGCGGCGTTTTCGACGTTCTCGCGCGTACCTATGCCGCAAATCGAGTGGAGCGAAGGCTCCATGCGCTACATTATGGCGGCGTTCCCGCTCGTCGGCGCCGCCATAGGCGGGCTGATGTTCGCGTTCTTGCGGCTGGCGGACTATTTGGAGCTGCCTTATGCCCTGCGCGCGCTCGGTATGACGCTCCTGCCGCTCGCCGTAACGGGCGGGATACACCTCGACGGGCTGTGCGACACGTGCGACGCGCTCGGCGCCGTCACGTCCCCCGCGAGACGGCGCGAGATACTCAAGGACCCGCGCGCCGGGGCGTTCGGAGTCATAGGCGTCGCTGTCTATCTGCTCTCGTACATGGCTCTCTCGTACGCCGCCCTCTCTTGCTCCTTCGGCGGGGATTTTCGCGGGGGGCTTTTGTACTGCCTCGGATTCGTCCGCTCGCGGACGCTCTCCGCGGGCGCCGTCCTGCGGCTGCCGCCCGCGCCGGACGGCACGGGGCGCGCGTTCCGCGACGCGGCGGAGAGGAAAGGGAGCTCGGCGCTTTTGACGTTTTTCCTCGCCGCCGCGCTCGCCGCGGCGGCGATTCCGTCCTTCGCCTCCGCGCCCTGCCGGGGCGCTGCCCTGTTCCTGCCGTGGCAGCTGGCGTCCTTGCTCTGTCTTGCCTCGCTGAAGAGCGCCGCCCGGCGCAAATTCGAGGGCATGTCCGGGGATCTCGCGGGGTGGTTTTTGCAGCGTTGCGAGCTGTGGCAGCTCGCGGCGCTTGCCATAGGCGGTGCGCTCGCGCGGCGGTTTGGATAGCCCCCGGCGTCCCCCGCCCCGGG
>JAITJC010000059.1 GCA_031279125.1 Oscillospiraceae bacterium | reverse complement strand
TAGCAGTACGCGACGTGAGGGGCTGCCCAAGCCGGAACGTCGGTGAATTTATGGGTTGAGCCGTTCGTTGCGTACCAAACGTTTATATCGCCCGTTTTGTTAACGTCCCACCTTGTGAGGACGACGGCAAGCTCCGCGCGGGTAAGACCTTTGTCGAGATTCAGGTTGCCGTTTTCGTCGCCCCTGTAAATTCCGGCGTAAACGAGGTAATCCACAGCCACTTCCTGACTGCTGACCGCTGCCAACGATGACAAAGGAAGCGCCATTGCCATAAGAAGCATTGCCAGAGCCACGGTCAGAAGCCTTGTTACTGGGATTCGCTTGTGTAGGGTTTTCATCGTGTTTTCCTCCATTTGCTCCCAAAATGATTTAACGCCGCGCGGCTTGCCGCGAAGCCTTTCTCACGAGGATATATTACCACGACGGGAGGAGGATGCGCAACAGGAATTTTGAATTTTTTGATGAAAAATGTCGGAGGCAAGGGACAAGATGCGGCGTTAGCCGCAAGATGAAAACGACGGGCGGCCGGGGTCGGCCGCCCCTACGGACGCGGTCGCAAGCTGAGCGCGGCGATGGGTCAGGCCGTCCGCGAGCAGCTTGATGTGATTTTCAAGATCGAACGAGCCCTTCATATTGCAGGAACCTTTCAGCGACTTCCTATGAGGACACGACAGCCCAAAACACAGCGGCAAAATGCCGCAGCTAAGGCACTCCGCCGCGGAGGACGGCGCCGTGTACTGCGCGGCAAGCCCGCGGTCAAGCGTAAGTTTCCCGTCCGATAATTCCCCTATGATGTTGTGCTCATCGTCAATCAGCAGTTCGCATTTACATATTTTGCCATCGGTTCTGATTACCATATAATCCGGATTGGCGCAGGAACACATAAGTCCGAAAGGCCGCATAATATGCTCGATGCGGCTGAACCCCTCGTCGCCCAGTCTGCCTAAAACAGCGTACATATCCGTGCGGACTTGCTGCGCTTCCGCCTCGCTGCAATACCTTGCGCCCTCTTGCCCGAGCCCGCCCATATTCATTATCGGCTGAATCTGAAGCGTAACCCGGTCGTCGAACGTTTTGCGTTTAAGGTCAATAAGTTCTGCCGCCTCCGCGGCGCTTTCGGGGCTGACATTTACGCGCAGACTGATTTTGAAATCATACTCTGTGGAATTTATGTAAAGTAAGTGGTTCCAGATGCGTTCCCACGTCCCCTCGCCGGAGCGCGTAAATCGGTTTGCGTCGTGCGTTTCTTTTGTGCCGTCAAGCGTAATTTGAAAAGAATTTACGCCCAGTTTGATAAGCCGCTCGAAGGTCTTGGGATTCAGCCCGTACGCGTTGGTGGTCATATCTGCGAAAAGCCTTACGCCCTTTGCTTCGCACAACTCCGAAAGACGCTCCATTCCTCGGAAAACAATGTCCTGATTCAACAGCGGTTCGCCGCCAAACCACGACACGCTGAGCGCGCGCGGCGCGGCGTTCCCAAACCGCGTTTCAAGCATATTGCAAATCGAGTCCATCGTTTCCCGCAGCATATATTCCTCCGTATGCGGTTGAGGACAGTAAACACAGCGGAAATTGCACGCGTTCGTGACGTAAAACATCAGCCGCATCATCGTTGAGCTTCTGTAATTATCTATGTAAAGCTGTTTCGCTGCCTCGACCTCGTCAATCTCCGGCGCGAATACATACATCCTTTTTTTCAATTCGGAAACAACCTCGGAATCTTCGTCGCCGTCAATCGCGCCGTTACGAAGCGCAGCGCGAACGGTATCAAGTTTATCCGCGTCCGTAAAACGCAACAACGCGCCGTTAAGCGCGTTGTAAAGCAAAAGCGAATTGTCCCGCTCAACCGCCGCAACGTACCTGCTGAGTTTCAATTTCACAGGAGCACCCCCGTCTTACATTGTTCAGGTAAGAAAATCCGTTGGCGCGAGTCTTTCCTTTGGTTTGATTTGCCGTCTGCCTATCTACTGAACCGTCGCCGGGAACAACTCATCTTGCGCGGGGTTTCCGCACGAGACATAGTTGCACGACGAGCTGCCGCCGAAGGTGCAGGTTCCTCCGACCCAGTTGCACCCGCCGGAAGTGGGATTAAACACGCAGGTCGAAGAAAACGAACACGAACACCAAGCGTACACGAAAAAGCCCTCATCGTCATCGCCAAAGTCGCCCATTCCACCGTCTGACAATACTTCCATATTTTTCGCCTCCTTCCATATCGACCAACGGATACTTACCCTATATGTACAATATCACAGCTATAAGGCCTTGTCAACGCTTTTTTTTGAAAAATTTTTGTAATTTGGAACTTGCCTCGCGGCAAGCCGCCCGTTCAGCCCAGCCGCGCGGCGGCTTCCTCCGTATTCTCGCGCGTACCGAACGCGGTGAGACGCAGGAAACCCTCCCCGTTCTTCCCGAAGCCCGCGCCGGGCGTGGAAACGATGTCTTTTTCGTTCAGGAGATAGTCGAAATATTCCCAGCTTCCCACGCCGTCCGGGCAGCGGAGCCATATATACGGCGCGTTCACGCCTCCGAAATACCGTATGCCGAGCTTTTCCAGCGCCGCGCCGATTATCCGCGCGTTTTCCCCGTAATACGCGATGTTCTCCCGGCACTGTGCCAGTCCCTCCGGGGAGAGCGCCGCCTCCGCCCCGCGCTGCGTTATATAGCTCACGCCGTTGAACTTCGTCGTCTGGCGCCGCTTCCAAAGTTCCAGCAGCGACTTCCCCTCCCCGGCGCGGAGCTCGCGCGGGACGACGGTATACCCGCACCGCACGCCCGTGAAGCCGGCGAGCTTTGAAAACGAGCATATCTCCACGGCGCACCGGCGCGCGCCCTCGATTTCGAATATACTGCGCGGAAGGGCGGGATCGGTGATGAACGACTCATACGCCGCGTCAAATAAAATCACCGCGCCGGAACTGAGAGCCTGGTCCGTCCACCGGCGCAATTGCTCGCGGCTGTACGCCGCGCCCGTGGGGTTGTTCGGAGAGCAGATGTAGACTATATCGACCCCGTCGGGCAAATCCGGAGAGGGCAGAAACCCGTTCTCCTCGTTCCCGTCGATGTAAACGATTTTATTGCCCGCCATAACGTTCGCATCGACGTACACGGGGTATACGGGGTCCGGCACGGCGACCGTCGCGCCGGGGCGGAATATGTCCAGGATATTGCCGACGTCGCTTTTCGCGCCGTCCGATACGATGATTTCGTCCGCGCCGATGTCAACGCCCTTGGATTTATAGTACCCGGCTATGGCGTCCCGCAGGAAGTCGTACCCCACGCCGCCGTCGTCGTAGCCCCGGAACGTCGCGGCGTCCCCCATTTCGCGCACCGCTTTGCCCATCGCGTCCACGACGGCGGGCGCGAGCGGGCGCGTCACGTCGCCGATCCCGAGGCGGATTATGCCCGCCCCGGGATTTTCCGCCTTGCGCGCGCTCACCCTTTGCGCTATCGTCCGGAACAGATAGCTGTCCTGGAGATTGGAATAATTCTGATTGATGTTCATAAATGATACCCCGCTTTTTCTTCTTTCGAACCGCTTTCGGATTTCGCTCCGCCGCGAGCCGCGCGTTTAACTCACATATCCCCCTGTGAGCGCCCCTCGGTTCATCCCCCGTATGTCACCGGCATAGCGCGCTTGTGCTCGCTTCTCGCGTGGAATTCCTCGATTTTCGCCTTATCCTCCGGCGACGCGGCGCCGTCCAATAGATACCCGTCGATGCGCGCGTAGGTGATGCCCATTTCGTCCTCGTCCGTCTGCCCGTCGAAGAGCGCGGCGGACGGCGCTTTCGCGATTACAGCCTCCGGCGCGCCGAGATGGCGCAGGAATTCGTATATCTCCGTGACGGTGAGGTCGCCTATCGGGTTTATGTCGTGCGCGCCGTCGCCCCACTTCGTGAAGTAGCCCATATACGCTTCGCTCCTGTTGCCCGTGCCGGCGACGAGCCTGTTCTCTGACGCCGCGACGGCGTAGAGCGTTATCATGCGCAGTCTCGCCGACATATTCGCCCTCGCCATATCGGACACGTCTGTGACCTGCGCTATCGTTTCCAGGAACTTCTCTTTGACCTCCGCGAGCGGCACGGCGCGCGTGGCTATGCCGAATTTGTCCGACACCTCCTTGCCGTCGCGCAGGTCGATGTCGTAGTTGCGCGCGGATATGGGCATTTGCAGGCCCACCGTGTCCTCGCAGGCCTTTTTGCACAGAATCCCGACAAGCGCGGAGTCCTTGCCCCCGGAATTGCCGTAGACGATGCCCCGCGCTCCCGCCTTCTCGAGCTGTCCCTTGATGAATGCCACCCTGTTTTCCGTTTCTTGCGCGTAGTTTCTCATTTTGTTTAACCCCTTTTTTAAAAAATATATACTATAGGGGGCGGCGCCATTGGCGCCCCTTATCGACTGCTTTAACGCCCCGCCGGGGCTCTGCTACACCTCGATCACGCCGTCGAAGACCTTCACGCAATTGCCCGTCATATATACGCGCTCGTCCGTGTAATTGATAACAAGCTCGCCGCCGGGCGCTATGACCTTTATATCCGCGCCTTTTTCGCAGTATCCGTTCAGCACGGCGGCAACGGCCGACGCACACATGCCCGTGCCGCAGGCGAGCGTTTCCCCGCTCCCGCGCTCCCAGACGCGCATTTTCAGCGTGCGCCGATCCACGACCTTGACGAATTCCGTGTTCACGCGGTCTGGGAATATCCCGTCCGCTTCAAACAGCGGACCTATCCTCGAAAGCTCCAAGGCGTCCGGTTCCTCCGCGAACACGACGGCGTGCGGGTTGCCCACGGACACGCACGTTATGGCGTACCGCCCGCCCGCTATGTCCACCTCGCGCGATATGACGCTCTCCCCCGGCAAGAGGACGGGTATCTCCGGGGGGGAAAGCGCGGCTTTGCCCATATCGACGCGCGCTGCGGCGACAAGCCCGTTTTGAGTATAGACCGTGACGTCCTTCACGCCGCTCATCGTTTCTATGCCCATCGTCTCCTTTTTCACGATGCCGCTGTCGTAGAGGTATTTCGCGACACAGCGGATGGCGTTCCCGCACATCGCGCCCTCGCTGCCGTCCATATTGAACATCCTCATGCGCGCGTCCGCGCCGGGCAGGGCGCTCCTCATAATCAGCACGACGCCGTCCCCGCCTATGCCGTAGTGCCTGTCGGCGAGTATGACGGATAAGCTCTCAGGGCAGTTTATCTCGCGATCCCACGCGTTTATATAGATATAGTCGTTGCCCGCGCCGTGCATCTTCGTAAATTCGAGCTTCATCCTTTCACCTCTCATAGCGTTTATGTCCACAAGTTCCGTGTTGCTCTCATTATACCCCGAAAGCAGGCTTTCCGCAAGGGCGTCCGCCGTGTCGAGAGAGGTCAGGCACGGGATGCCGAGCGTCGTCGCGCGGCGGCGTATTTTCACGTCGTCGGAGGCCGGGTCGCGCCCTTTTTCCGACGTCGAAACGATATAGGAGAGCTTACCGCTCTCTATGACGCTCATCGTGTTGTGCTCCGGCGACTGGCGGATTTTTCTCACCGTGCGGACGTCAAGTCCCGTGCGCCGCAGTTCCGCCGCCGTGCCCTCCGTGGCGTAGAGCTCAAAGCCGAGCTGCGCGAATTTTCTGGCGATGGGGGCGATCTCCGGCTTGTCCTGATCGCGCACGGTGATGAACACGCCGCCGCTTCTGTGCATGGTGTAGCCCGCCGCGACGAGTCCCTTGTACAGCGCCTCCTTCAGGTTTTTCCCGATGCCGAGCACCTCCCCGGTGGACTTCATCTCCGGGCCGAGCTGTGTGTCAACGTCCGTGAGCTTCTCGAAGGAGAACACGGGGACCTTCACGCACGTGTACGGCGGAATCTTATATATCCCGGGGGAATAGCCCATCTCGCGCAGCGTCACGCCCATAGACGCCTTTGTCGCCAGCTCGCACATGTTCAGCCCTGTGACCTTGGACAGATACGGCACGGTGCGCGAGGCGCGCGGGTTTACCTCAATCACGAAAATCTCGTCGCCCGGCATGATGATGTATTGCAGGTTGATGAGCCCGAGCGCCTTTATTTTCAGACATATTTTCCGCGTCTCCTCGAAAATCCGCGCGGCGAGCGCGTCGCCGATGTTTATATTCGGGTACACGGCTATGCTGTCGCCGGAGTGCACGCCCGTGCGCTCTATGTGCTCCATTATGCCGGGGATCAGGACATCCTCCCCGTCGCAGAGGGCGTCCACCTCAATCTCGCGCCCGGAGAGATACTTGTCTATCAAAACGGGGTTGTCCCGCTTCTGCCTCAGGATGATTTCCATATACTCGCGCACGTCGTTTTCGTTCCACGCGATTATCATATTCTGCCCGCCGAGAACATAGCTCGGCCTCAGCAGCACGGGATAGCCGAGTTCCCCCGCCGCTTCCACCGCCCCGCGCTCCGCGGCGACGCTCCGCCCGGCGGGGCGCTGCAAGCCGAGCTCTTCAAGCAGCGCGTCGAAGCGCCCCCTGTCCTCACAGGCGTCTATTGTATCGGCCGAGCTTCCGAGTATCGCAACGCCGCGCGCGGCGAGGGCGGGCGCGAGCTTAATCGCCGTGCCGCCGCCGAAAGCGACGATGACGCCGATCGGCCTTTCGGTCTCTACGACTCGCATCACGTCGTCTGTCGTCAATGGCTCGAAGTACAGCCTGTCGCCCGTGTCGAAGTCCGTCGAGACCGTTTCGGGGTTGTTGTTGATTATTATGACCTCATAGCCCATGGCTTTCAGCGTCCGGACGCAGTGGACGCACGCATAGTCGAATTCAATCCCCTGCCCTATGCGTATCGGCCCGGAACCGAGCACGACGACGCGCGGCCTTAATGACTTCGCGGCGATCCCCGCGGCCTCGTCCTCATCGCCGTCCGGTATCGAATAGAAATACGGCGTTTCGGCGGAGAATTCCCCGCCGCAGGTGTCCACCATCTTGTAGACGGGCGTTCCCTCGAACGCCGGGATCTCGCGGATGTTCGCGAGCTTGTGCAGGAACCAGCGGTCGATTTTCGTCAAATCGAATATCCTGTCCACGCTCACGCCGCGCCCGAGCGCTTCGTATACGGCGAAAAGCCTCTCGTCCGTCGCCTCGCGTATGAGGCTGTCCAGCTCCGCGTCCGAAAGTTTTTTCAGCCGGGGAAGCTCAAGCGAGCCAAGTCCGAGCTCCGCGCCGCGCACGGCCTTCAAGAGCGCCGTCTCAAACGTGTCGGCGATGCTCATTACCTCGCCCGTGGCTTTCATCTGCGTGCCGAGCCCGCGCCGCGCGTACACGAATTTGTCGAACGGCCACTTCGGGAATTTCACCGCCACATAGTCGAGCGCCGGCTCAAAAGCGGCGAAGGTTTTCCCCGTGACGGCGTTCGGTATTTCGTCGAGCGTGTAGCCGATGGCTATCTTCGTCGCTACTTTCGCTATGGGGTATCCCGTCGCCTTGGACGCGAGCGCCGACGAGCGCGACACGCGCGGGTTGACCTCTATCACCATATACTCGAACGAGTCGGGGTTGAGCGCGAACTGCACGTTGCAGCCGCCCCTCACGTCCAGCGCCGTTATAATATCGAGCGCGGCGGAGCGCAGCATCTGATATTCCTTGTCGGCGAGCGTTACGGCGGGGGCTATCACTATGCTGTCGCCCGTGTGTATGCCGACGGGGTCGAAGTTTTCCATGGAACACACGGCGATGACGTTCCCGAGGCCGTCGCGCATGACCTCGAACTCTATCTCTTTCCACCCCGCGACGCTTTTTTCTATGAGAGCCTGCCGGATGGGCGAGAGCTTAAGGCCGTTTGCGGCGATGTCGCGGAGTTCCTTTTCATTCGACGCGATGCCGCCGCCGGCGCCGCCGAGCGTGAACGCCGGGCGCACTATAACGGGATAGCCGAGCTCCCCCGCGAATTCGACAGCCGCCCCGACCTCCGTTGCCACCGTGGACGGTATGACGGGCTGTCCGACGGACATCATCGTGTCTTTGAACATCTGCCTGTCCTCCGCCATGTCTATCGTCTCCGGGGACGAACCGAGCAGTCGCACGCCGTACTTGTCCAAAACGCCGCTCCGCGCGAGCATCATGCAGAGCGTCAGCCCCGTCTGCCCGCCGAGGCCGGAGAGTATGCTGTCCGGACGCTCCTTTTCAATTATGCGGCTCACCGTTGTGAGCGTCAGCGGCTCAAGGTAGATTTTATCCGCCATCGCGCTGTCCGTCATAATGGTCGCGGGATTGGAGTTTATGAGGACGATCTCTATCCCGTCGTCGCGCAGGACCCTGCACGCCTGTGTGCCGGCGTAGTCGAATTCGGCGGCCTGCCCTATGACAATCGGCCCCGAGCCGATGACAAGCACCTTTTTGATGGATTTATCGAGCGGCATGGTATACCTCCATCTGTGCCGTGAAACGGTCGAACAGCCACGACGCGTCGCGCGGGCCGGAACACGCCTCCGGATGGAACTGCACGCTGCTTATAGGCGCGTTCTCATATATCACGCCCTCATTCGTGCCGTCGTTGACGTTTACGAACCACTCCCGCCCGGCGCGCGCGTCTATACTGCGCGAGACGACGGCGTAGCCGTGGTTCTGGCTCGTTATGTATGTCCTGCCCGTCGTGAGATCCTTCGCCGGCTGGTTCGCGCCGCGGTGCCCGTATTTGAGCTTTTCGATCTCAAAACCGTGCGCGAGCGCGAGAAGCTGATTGCCGAGGCATATCCCGAAAATCGGTATCCCGTACTCCGCGAGCCGCTTCAGGTTGGCGACGACCGGCGCGTTCTCCGGCTCGCGCGGGTCCCCGGGGCCGTTGGAGAGCATTATCCCGTCCGGGGCGAGCGCCCGTATACGCTCCGCCGGCGTGTCGTAAGGGAAAACCGTGACCGCGCAGCCGCGCCGCGCGAGTTCCCGGACGATGTTCTCTTTGAGCCCGTAGTCGAGCAGCGCCGCCTTGATTTTGCCGCCGGGGTTCACCGTATATTCCGCTTTTGCCGAGCAATTTTTGAGAGAATCGCGTATCGCGAAGTTTTTCACGGCGTCCGGGACGCCGTTCGGCCTTTCCGGCGTTATCATGCCGTTCATAACGCCGGATTCGCGGAGAAGCTTCGTCAGCCTGCGCGTATCTATGCCGTACAGCCCGACGACGCCCTTTGACTTTAAAAAAGCGTCAAGCCCGCCCTCACTGCGAAAATTTGAGGGGTCTTGACACCATTGTCTTACTATATATCCGCCGGCGGCCACCCCGCCGCTCTCGAAATCCTCCGGTATGACGCCGTAATTGCCGATTAGGGGGAACGTCTGGGCGACTATCTGTCCGTAATAGCTCTTGTCCGTCAGGGTTTCCAGGTATCCCGTCATGCCCGTCGTGAAAACCGTTTCGCCGACCGCCTCGCCCTCCGCGCCAAAGCCGGAACCCTCGAAAACCGTGCCGTCGGCGAGAATCAAGTACGCCTTGCGCGCCATAGTCAGCCCCCATTCGTCAGTAAAGTAACAGCGCCGTGTGACCAAGGTGAATATACCATATATATCTCAGCTTGTCAACCGGATAAATTTTTTCGGCACCCGGCGACGCGAGCTGTCGGCATAAAAAAAGCGTTTGACAAGACGGCGCGGCGAAGGGTATAATTCAGGCAAACGGAACCGCGGGAAGGAGTCGATTATGAAAAAACTTGTCTGTTTTTCCGGCGTCGAAGCGCCGGGGGGCTTCCGGCACGTACCGGCGTCGGCGGATGTCCCGGAGCACCGCGTATACCGCGCGATCATCGACGGCGAACTGCGCGAGGCGCGCGTCCTGCGGGGGCTTGACCTGCTGCGAAATCCGGGCTGGGCAGTCTGGCCGGGGCCGTTTCTCTGCGAGTTTGACGAGGGCGGATATATAACGGGCATAGAAACGGACGACTCGCTCGTCACGGGCTATTCCGTGAACGCCCCGGCAAACGGCAAAATTACGCTCGGCGTCGAGGAGACGGAATACGCCTTCGTCCCCGGCGCGCCCGTTTACACAGTCGCGAACCCGGAAATAACAGAGGACTTCAAAAGCCGCGTGGAGGATCTGCGGACAGACTGGAACGACAACTATTTTCTCCGCCTGAACGCGGACGGCGACATCTCCGAAATGTACATTTTCCGCCAAGCGGGGGACGGTGCCTCCCCGCTCCTTGACGACATCAAGAAATTCCGCGCCGCGTGGGGCCCCGTCGAGCCGGAAACGGGGCTCGCTGTCGAGTACAATTACTACGCGCCGCCCGCGCGCCCCGGCGTAAAATATCCGCTTTTCGTATGGTTCCACGGACTGCACGGCGGGAGCTCGACGTGGACGAACCTGTTTGAGTACAACCCGATAGCCGCGTGGGCGGGGGAACGGTTCCAGCGGCTCTTTTCCCCCGGCGGGGCGTACATTATGACGCCCCGCGCGAATGAGGATTTGCGCCCCGGACACGGCATTTCGTGGAACCCTTTGCAGGTGAAGCCGTTTTTCGCCGCGCTCGACAGCCTTATCGCGTCCCGCCCCGATATAGATACGGACGGGATATATGCAGGCGGGTACTCAATGGGCGGAGGCATGGCGTGGCTCGCCATACGGGAGCGTCCCGGCTTCTTCGCCGCCGCCGTGCCTTGCTGCCCCCGGATGGACTATATCGGCAATATCGGCGAGCTCTCCGCCCTCTCCGCGCTACCCATATGGGAGATTCACGGAGAGGGGGACATTGTCACGCCGCCGGAGGAATCGGAAAGGCTCCGCCGGGCGCTTCTCGAGAACGCCGCGGCGACGGGCGCGGACACGCGCTTTCTCACTCTGCCGACGGGGTATCTGTTCCCGGACGGGGTCACAAAAACGCCCGTAGACCATTTGGTCTGGATTCCCGCGCTGAACAACCTGCTCTATGACGACGGGACGCCGTACAAGGACCGGGACAGCTCGCCCGTAAGATCCACGCTCATCGAATGGCTGAACGGGGCTGCCCGCGCGCGAAAGCATATGCCGTGACACCCGTCGTCATCCTCGCCGGAGGCAGATCGCGGCGCATGGGACGCGATAAGCTGAGGCTTGAATACGAGGGGGAGACGCTGTTGTGCCGCGCCTTTCGGCGCTTTTCCGCAGAGTTTGAAAGTGTTTATATAAGCGCGGGGGGAAAAGAACCGCGTAACGCGCCGTCGGGGGCGGAGATAATACGCGACATCCTGCCGGGACTCGGGCCGATCTCCGGGCTCCACGCGGCGCTCGCGAGGTTTGACGCCGTGTTTCTCGTCGCGGCGGATATGCCGCTCGCGGAACCGGGACGCGCCCGCGCGGTGATCGAAGCCATGGGGAACCGCCCCGCGGCGGCGGCGGCGCGCGGCGGTGAGCCGGAGCCGCTTTTCGCGGCCTATTCGCGGGCAATACTGCCGGAGGCCGGGCGGGCGATTGAAGCGGGCGATTACAGCCTGCGCCGTCTGCTCGCGCGCGCCGGCGCGCGGTACGTCGAAACGCCGCCGGAGACGCTTTTGAATATAAACCTGCCCGAGGATTACGAGCGGCTCGTCCGGCCGATCACGCCTTGCCGCCGCAGCCGAGGACGTTGATTATCTTGTCCCGCACGAGCTCCCTTATGTTCTCGCGCCCGGGGGCGAGGTATTTCCGGGGGTCGAACTCGGCGGGAGAGCGCGCCAGCGCTTCGCGCGCCCCCGCCGTCATCGCCAGTCGCAGATCCGAATCTATGTTGATTTTGCACACGGCTCGGCGCGCCGCCTCGCGGAGCATATCCTCCGGGATACCGGCGGCACCGCCGAGCGCGCCGCCGGTATCATTTATTATCCCGACATATTTCGGTATGACGCTTGAAGCGCCGTGCAGGACTATGGGGAAGCCGGGGAGCCTCCGCGCGACCTCGTCCAATATATCGAACCTCAACCGCGGCGTCTGTCCGGGTTTGAACTTGAACGCGCCATGGTTTGTCCCGATGGCGACAGCCAGCGAGTCCACGCCTGTTTTTTCGACGAATTCCTCGACCTCGTCCGGCCGCGTGTAGCCCGCGTCCTCGTCGGAGACGGACACATCGTCCTCTATGCCCGCGATGCGCCCGAGCTCGCCCTCAACGACGGCGCCGCGCGAGTGCGCGTACTCCGCCACCTCTCGCGTTACGCGCGCGTTTTCCTCAAACGGGTATTTTGAGCCGTCGATCATCACGGACGTGAAGCCGCCGTCAACACACGCCTTGCATATTTCAAAATCCTCGCCGTGATCGAGATGTATCGCAATCGGCAGACCCGTATCTGCCTCCGCCGCCTCGATGAGCTTCATCAGGTACACATGCCGCGCGTACTTCCTCGCCCCCGCCGACACCTGTAAAATCAGCGGTGCGCGCGTCTCCGCGGCGGCGTCGGCGATCCCTTGGATTATCTCCATATTGTTGACGTTGAACGCGCCTATGGCATAGCCCCCGGCATATGCCCCTTTGAACATCTCCGCCGTAGTTACAAAAGGCATGGCGATCCCTCCTTAATTTTGCGCGAGTAAGCCGGTAAGCCGGATTCTGTCGTTGAACAGCCATCTATCTGGGACGCGCGTCGCCGCGCGCCTCAATGCCACCTCTGCGGTGCGGCCGGGCGAGCCTGTTGCTCCGCGTCACGGTGTTGCTCCGGATAGAGTTTACAGCGGCGGCGCGTTGCCGTGCCGTCGAGTGAGCTCTTACCTCACTTTTCCACCCTGACCCCGCCGCCGATTTCGCGGCGCCGGGGCGGTCTGTTTCTGTTGCACTTGTCCTGTAGTCGCCTACGGCGGGCGTTACCCGTTATCCTTGCCCTGTGGAGCCCGGACTTTCCTCAAAGGGCGGCTTTCGCCGCTCCCTCGCGGCTGTCTGGCTTACTCGCGCGGGTATTGTACTATATGCGCGCGCCGCTGTCAACCCCGGTATGTTATCGTGTCAACAGTCAGCGAAAATGTCACCCCCCCCTCTGGAAAAGCCCCGCCACAATTCGGCAACCGTCCGCTGCTCCGCCTTGCGAACCTCGTCCGGCGCGTCAATTTTCGCAGATTATCGATATGTTCCATCCAATAATCACCCTGCTCAATTATACCATATCCACTACTTCGGGAGCAGAGCCCCAAAAAATTTATGCCGCTATTCGCTCCAAACGGGTGTTTATCTTTTAATTTCACAAAAAATCAGAGTGTAACTGAGTAGTAACACATTATCACTGAACGATAACAAACAGCCGCCCCGGACTTGAATTGTTAACATTTATCCTTTATTATTAAGGATGTAATGATTATTTACGAAAGGGGGCGCTGTGAAGTGCCGAAAAAAGTTGACTACTCCGCCATAACGCCGGAAATTTCCCGGCTCGCGGAGAAAATATCCGCCGACGCCATCCCGAAGGAGCTATACGAGGAACACAAGGTTTTCCGGGGGCTGCGCGACCTTGAGGGCAACGGCGTCGTCGCGGGGCTGACGAACATCTCCCGCGTCACGGCCAAGAAAATCGTGAGCGGCGCCGAGGTGCCGATGGACGGCAAGCTCTACTACCGCGGCATCGACGTGGAGGGCATCGTCGCGGGTTTTATAAAGGAAAACCGCTTCGGGTATGAGGAAACGGTGTACCTCCTGCTGTTCGGGCATCTCCCGGACGCGCGGGAGCTTGGGGATTTCCGCGCCCTGCTCGGGCGCTACCGCTCTCTGCCGCCGAGCTTCACGCGCGACTCCATTATGAAAACGCCGAGCCGCGACATGATGAACAGCCTCGCGCGGGGCGTGCTCACGCTGTACTACTACGACAAGAATCCCGACGACACGAGCGTGCCGAACGTCCTGCGCCAGTGTCTGCAGCTCATCGCGGAGTTCCCCCTGCTTGCGGCCTACAGCTACAACACATACCGCCATTTCAGCCACGGCGACAGCCTCATCATTCACTCCCCGGAGCCGGAGCTTTCAACGGCGGAGAACCTGCTGCACATCCTGCGCCACGACCGGAAGTACACGGAGCTGGAAGCGCGTGTGCTTGACCTCGCGCTCGTGCTGCACGCGGAGCACGGCGGCGGCAACAACTCCGCCTTCACGACGCGCGTTGTGGCATCCTCCGGCACAGATACGTACTCCACGATAGCCGCCGCGCTCGGCAGTCTGAAAGGGCCGCTGCACGGGGGCGCGAACAGCAGCGTCCTCGCGATGATGGACGACATAAAGGCGAACGTCAGGGACGCGGGCGATGAGGAGGAGCTTGCCGGCTATCTCAGAAAAATCCTGCGCCGCGAGGCGGGGGACCGCTCCGGCAAGATATACGGCATCGGCCACGCCGTGTATTCCCTCTCCGACCCGCGCGCGCGGCTTTTCGAGGGCTTCGTGAAGTCCCTTTCCTCGGACAAGGGGCTTGAGGAGGAATACGCGCTTTACGCCGCCGTCGCGCGCCTCGCGCCGGGACTGATAGCTTCCGAGCACCGCATGTACAAGGGCGTTTCCGCGAACATCGACTTTTACAGCGGCTTCGTGTACGGGATGCTCGGGCTCCCGCGCGAGATGTTCGCGCCGATATTCGCCATTTCCCGGATCGCCGGGTGGAGCGCGCACATCCTGGAGGAGCGCGTCTCCGGCGGAAGGATAATAAGGCCGGCGTACAAAAGCGTCGCGCCGGAGGCGGAATATGTGCCCTTGACAGAGCGCGGGTAACCGCCGGCGCGTCTCTGTGAGATATGCCAGCTGGCGGATAAGTTTCAATCCGCCCGAAAATTTTATAGTAGACAGCGGCGACGGGGCGTGTTACAATACCGACGGCGTCTTCACGGACGCCGTGCAGAGTAGGGTCTTATGCGTGAAGTGCCGGACGGGATGGGGAGTTGCCCGCCGGACGAAGGGAACGGACGCGCCGTCGAGCGGGCGCGCCGCCCACGATATGGGATCCGCGCCCGCTGCCGCATAGCTGTGAGGGATAAAACCTCTTTGATATGTGGCGCGAAATCGCATGCCCCGCCTCCCGGCGGGACAATTCGCCTATTTATTAAGGAGGTTCTGTTGTGTTCAAGGTTCAGTTTTCCGTCCGGCTTATGTGCCAAATCGCGTTGCTTATCGCGCTCACCATCATCCTCAACCGTTTTTTGTCTATAGAGACCCCGATAGTCAGAATAGGTTTCGCGTTCGCGCCGATCGTCATCGCGGCGTGCGCGTTCGGGCCCGTCTGGGCGGCCGCCACGTACGTCGTAGCGGATTTGCTCGGCGCGTTGATCAAGGCTCAGACCCCCATTCCGGGACTGACGCTCAGTTACGCGCTGATGGGCTTCATCTTCGGGCTGTTTTTGTACGGACGCGCCGGCTTCAAGCCGTCGAGCGTCAAGTCTTGGCTGCGCGTCGTCATTCCGGTGGCGATCAACCAGGTTGTGCTGTCGCTGCTTGTCAATTCTTTCTGGCTGGCGGCTGCCGGATATTACAGCGGATACCTCGCGACGGTCGGTGTGCGCGTCGCGCAGACCGCGATTTTGATTCCGGTTCAGGCAGCCGTGACGCCGCTGCTTTTGCGCGTGGTCGCGATTCTTGAAAAACAGAGGTTCATTGCGCGCGCATGAGCATCGAATCCACTCTTGAATACATTCATAGCGTGAAGTGGCAGGGCTCAAAGCCCGGCCTTGAGCGCACGAGGGAGCTTTTGGCGAGGCTCGGAAACCCCGAAAAGCGCCTGAGGTTCGTCCATGTCGCGGGTACGAACGGCAAGGGCTCCACGTCGGCGATGATGGCCGCCGTCCTGCGCGCGGCGGGTTGCAAAACAGGGCTGTACACCTCCCCGTACGTCCTGCGGTTCAACGAGCGGATTCAAATCGACGGAGAGCAGATTTCAGACGACGAGCTTGAGCGCATGACGGACATTGTCCGGCCGCACGCCGGCGCGATGGCCGATTCCCCGACGGAATTCGAGCTGATAACGGCGCTCGCGATGCTGCACTTCGAGCAAGCGGGTTGCGACATTGTGGCGCTTGAGGTCGGGCTCGGCGGGGAGCTGGACTCCACGAACGTGATCCCGGCGCCGGAGCTTGCCGTCATAACGGCCATGGGGCTTGACCACACCGCTGAGCTCGGCCCGACACTTCGGGAGATCGCCGCCGCGAAAGCCGGGATAATCAAACCGGGAGGGCAAGTCGTCGTATACGGGGAAGAGCCGGAGGCGTTCGCCGTGTTCGAAAAGCGAAGCTTTGAGGTCGGGGCGTCGCTTGAGCGCGTGGATTTTTCCCGCCTTTCCGTGAAAGAGCTGTCGCTCGGCGGCTCGACGTTCGATTTCGCGCCGTTCGCGGGTCTGCGAATCCCCCTCGCCGGGACGTACCAGCCGAAAAACGCTGCGCTTGCGATAACGGCGCTTGAAGCCCTGCGGCGGCGCGGGTATAAAATCCCGGACGCCGCCGTGCGCGAGGGGCTTGCCTCCGTGAGGTGGCCGGGGCGGTTTGAGGTTCTTCGCCGTCATCCCGTTTTCGTCATAGACGGCGCGCACAATCCCCATGGGATCGCCGCCGCCGCGGACAGCATACGGGAGCTTTTCGCGGCGAGGCTCCGGCGCGGAGAGAAGCTCGTCTTTCTCGTCGGCGTGATGGCGGACAAGGACGCCGGGGCGATGATGGAGGCCATAGCGCCGCTCGCTCGCGCGTTCGTCGCCGTCACGCCGGAAAATCCCCGAGCCATGGACGCCGCCGCCCTCGCGGAGCTTCTCGGCGGGTACGGCGTCCCGGCGGAGGCGTGCGGCACGGTAGAGGCGGGTGTGCGGCGCGCGTCGGAGATAGCGGGGGAGAGCGGGGCCGTGGCGGCGCTCGGCTCGCTGTACTTCTCGTCCGATGTCAGAAAGGCGGCGTTTGTCTGAAACAGGCGCGGCGACGGGTATTTCGCGTTTTTTATTGTGGAAAACGCCAAGCGTGAAACGGCTTGTTTATTTGTTCATTGTTTGTTAAAATACTCGTCGCGGGCTTTTGCGCGCGATTATAAAAACGGAAAAGGGGAAAGCACCGGATATGGGAAACTCAGCGTACTACATCGCCGCGGGCGCGGCGGGCATCGTCGCACTGCTGTTCGCGCTGGTTCTTGTCAAGAGAATCAACTCCGTGCAGCCGGGGACGGAAAAAATGAAAGAAATCGCGGACGCGATACACGAGGGTGCCATGGCGTTTCTCGGGCGGCAGTACAAGGTTCTGATTATATTCGTGATAGCTCTGGCGGCGGTCATATGCCTCGTCGGTCTCGCCACGGGTTCGGGGAACGGCAGCCTTGAGCCGGCGACGGCGGCGGCGTTCATAATCGGCGCCGTCTGCTCCGTCCTCGCGGGAAACTTCGGGATGCGCGTCGCGACGAAGGCGAATGTGCGCACGGCGAACGCCGCCCGCGAGAGCGGCTTGAACAAGGCGCTCGGCGTCGCGTTCTCCGGAGGGAGCGTCATGGGGATGTGCGTCGTCGGGCTGGGGCTCCTCGGTCTGACGGTCGTCATTGTGCTCGTGAACACCGCCCTGCCGGATATGGACATCTCGACGAAGACTTCGATAATCAACGGCTACGCGCTGGGCGCGTCTTCCGTCGCGCTGTTCGGGCGCGTCGGGGGCGGTATTTATACGAAGGCCGCCGACGTGGGCGCGGATCTCGTCGGCAAGGTCGAGGTGGGCATCCCGGAGGACGACCCGCGCAACCCCGCGGTCATCGCGGACAACGTCGGCGACAATGTCGGCGACGTTGCGGGCATGGGGAGCGACCTCTTCGAATCATTTGCGGGCTCGATAATCGCGGCGATAGCGCTCGCGGCGGGTACGCCCGCGCTGCTCGGCGGGGAAAGTTCGATAGCCGGGGCGGGACTGATAGCCCCGATACTCGTCGCCGCCATCGGCACCGTGGCGTCCGTCGTCGGCGGCCTGTTCGTCAGGACGAAAGAGGGGCGGAACCCCGCGAAGGCGCTGAACCTCGGAGAGGTCGTCTCCACGGTTCTCGCGGTAGCGGGCATATTCGCCGTGTGCTATTTCGTCCTCCCGAAAACCTTCGCGGCGGCGGGCAGGGAAGCGCCGTTCACGAATATGGGCGTGTTCCTCGCGTGCGCGGCGGGACTTCTGGCGGGCTTTGTAATCGGCAAGGTTACGGAATACTACACCTCGGCGGACTTCAAGCCCGTCCGGGAAATCGCGAAATCCTGTGAGACGGGCACGGCGACTAACGTCATAACGGGCATAGCCACGGGCATGATGTCCACGGCGGTGCCGATTATCATCATAGTCGCGGCGATACTCGGGGCGTACAATTTCGCGGGGCTGTACGGCATAGCGATGGCCGCCGTCGGGATGCTCTGCACGACGGGTATGGTCGTAGCCGTGGACGCCTACGGACCCATCTCCGACAACGCCGGGGGTATCGCGGAAATGTCCGGGCTTGACAAGGGCGTGCGCGAGATCACGGACAGGCTTGACGCCGTGGGCAACACGACGGCGGCGATCGGCAAGGGCTTCGCCATCGGTTCCGCCGCGCTCACCGCCCTCGCTCTGTTCGCCGCGTTCGCGAACGCCGTGGATCTTAAAACGATAGACATTTTGAGTCCCCGCGTCGTCGCGGGGCTGTTCATCGGCGGTATGCTGCCGTTCCTGTTCTCATCCATGACGATGCAGGCGGTTGGGCGCGCGGCGGGTTCCATGATAGACGAGGTGCGCCGCCAGTTCCGGAACATACCGGGGCTTATGGAGGGCAAGGCGAAGCCGGAATACAGCAAGTGCGTCGATATAAGCGCGAGGGCCGCCCTGCGCGAGATGATCGCCCCGAGCCTTATTGCCATAATCGTGCCGATTGCCGTCGGCATCCTGCCGTTCCTCGGAAAGGAGGCGCTCGGCGGGCTTCTCGCGGGGACACTCGTCACGGGCTTCCTGCTCGCCGTAATGATGAGCAACGCCGGCGGCGCGTGGGACAACGCCAAGAAGTACATCGAGGAGGGCAACCACGGCGGGAAGGGTTCCGACGCCCACGCCGCGGCCGTCAACGGCGACACCGTCGGCGACCCGTTCAAAGACACGTCCGGCCCGTCGATCAACATACTCATCAAGCTGATGACGATAATAGCGCTCGTGTTCGCCCCTCTGTTTATGTGACAGTGCAATGGTATTATATGGCGGGCAATTAAACTTGCAATTTACAAATTCTGGCTTATCCCGGCGAAAGCTCTCTTGAATATCCCGCGGTCTTGCTGTATATTATATACTTGCAAAATGACTACGGGAGGCTGCTCATGAATATTGCCGTTCTCTGCGGCGGGCTGTCCGCCGAACGCGACGTTTCTCTTTCCACCGGGGCGGCGGCGGCCTCCGCCCTGCGGCGGCTCGGGCACCGTGTCGCCGCACTCGACCTCTTTTTCGGGCGCGAGGGGCGGGCGGGCTCTTTCTCGGGACTTTTCACGTCGTCCGGCGCGGCGGGAACCCCCGCCGAGATACCCGAGACGGCACCCGATACGGCGTCCGTCCGCGCGTCCCGTCCCGGGGCGTCGCGCGTCGGGGAAAACGTGTTTGAAATCTGCCGCGAGGCCGATATGGTGTTTATTGCCCTGCACGGGGCGGACGGGGAAGACGGGAAGCTTCAGGCGGCTTTCGATCTGCTCGGAATCAAATACACGGGCACGGGCTTTCTGGGCAGCGCGCTCGCGATGGACAAGAGCGCGGCGAAACGGGTTTTCCGCGAACGCGGGATAAGAACGCCGCGCGGCTTTGTCGCGCGGCGCGGAGATGAGGGCGAGGCCCTGAAAAACGCCCCGTTCCCGTGCGTCGTCAAACCGTGCTGCGGGGGAAGCTCCGTCGGTACGAGCGTCGTATTTTCGGAAAGCGAGCTCGCCCCGGCACTGGGGCTCGCCCTGCGCTTTGACGAGCGCGCCCTCATAGAGGAATACATACAGGGGCGCGAGTGCGCCGTCGGGGTGCTCGCGGGGCGCTCCCTGCCCGTTATAGAAATCCGCCCCGGCGAGGGCTTCTATGACTACAAAAACAAGTATCAAAAGGGCGCCGCCGCCGAGATATGCCCCGCCGAGCTGCCGGGCGGCACGGCGGAAGAACTCCGGCGGACGGCAGAGGATGTATTCCGCGCGCTGGATTTGCGCGTATACGGACGTATGGACTTCATCGTGGACGGGGACGGGGGAATCTGGTGCCTGGAAGCGAACACCCTGCCGGGACTCACTCCGACGAGCCTTCTGCCGCAGGAGGCCGCCGCCGCGGGCATAGGCGGTGCCGAGCTGATTGACATCATCGTCCGCGAGTCTTTGAAAAAATACGAGGGCACCTGAACGATGCTTCCGCTGACTATCGGGGATGCGGCCGAGGCGACGGGCGGGCGGGCTGTTTTCGGGGACACTGACGCGCGCCTGGACATCACGTCCGTCACAAGCGACAGCCGCGAGGCGCGACCCGGCGCGCTGTTCCTGTGCTTTCGCGGGGAAAAGGCGGACGGGCACAGCTTCGCCGCCGACGCGTTCGCGCGCGGGGCAGTCTGCGCCGTAGCGGAGCGGGAGCCGGACGGCGCCCCGGGGCCGTATATACTCGTCGGCTCCACGGCGGAGGCGCTCGCCAAGCTCGGCGCGCGCTATCGCTCCCGGCTGAAAATCCCCGTCGTCGGCGTCGTCGGCTCCGTCGGCAAGACGACGGCGAAAGAGATGATTGCCACCGTCCTATCGGAGCGGTATGACGTCCTGAAAACGCAGGGGAATCTGAACAACGAGCTCGGCGTACCGCTGACGCTGCTTCAGGCGGACGCAGAACACGGCGCCGCCGTCGTCGAAATGGGCATATCGGATTTCGGGGAGATGACAAGGCTCGCGGAGATGGCGAGGCCCGGCATATGCGTCGTGACGGCGATAGCCCCCTGTCATCTCGAAAAGCTCGGGGATCTGCGCGGCGTCCTGCGCGCCAAAGCGGAGATATTCCCGCTGATGCCGAAAAACGGCGCCGCCGTCGTTAACGGCGACGACGAGCTGTTGCGGGCATACGATACGGGCGTGGAGAAAATCACGTTCGGTCTTGGGGCGCGCTGCGGCTGGCGCGCGGAGAACATAGTCTCCGACGGCACTGAAAGCGTCAGCTTTGACCTCATATCGCCTCCGGGGAAGCGCGTCCGCGCTATGATACCGGCGTACGGT
>JAITJC010000052.1 GCA_031279125.1 Oscillospiraceae bacterium | reverse complement strand
AAAATCCAGATGGAAATCGGCGCGACGGTGCTGCCGCACTTCCCGAAAGACACGACAGACCGCAACCGCACGTCGCCGTTCGCGTTCACGGGCAACAAGTTTGAGTTCCGTATGCTCGGGTCCACCGTCTCCATCGCCGAGCCGAACATCGTGCTCAACACTGTCGTGGCGGAGGCGCTTTCGCAGTTCGCCGACGCGCTTGAGAGCTCGAAAGACTTCATCGGGGACGTGGCGAAGCTCGTCAAAAAGACGATTCACGACCACAAGCGGATCATATTCAACGGCAACAATTACGCCGAGGAGTGGGTCGAGGAGGCTGAACGGCGCGGTCTTTCGAACCTTAAAAATACTCCGGAGGCTCTCGGCGCGCTGATGACGGAGAATAACGTCAAGCTGTTCACGAAAAACAGCGTCTATACGGAAAAGGAGCTCGAGAGCCGGCACGAAATTTTCCTCGAAAATTACGCCAAGACGATAAACATCGAGGCGCTGACGATGATCGACCTCGCGAATAAGCGCGTGGTTCCCGCCGTTGTGGCGTATGAAAACGACCTCGCCGACCTGCTCCTGCGCAAAAGCAAGCTCGGCGGGCACGACAGCACGCTTGAGGACGCCCTGCTCTCCCGCGTGTCTAAGCTCGCCGCGTCGCTCTCCAAAAAGCTCGCGGAGCTGGAAGAGGAGACGGTAGCCGTGCGCGGCATCGCCGATTCCGCGAAGCTCGCCGCGGCGTACCGCGAGCGCGTGTTCTCCGCGATGAACGAACTGCGCGCCGTCGTGGACGAACTGGAGCTTATCACACCTGCGAAGTACTGGCCGCTGCCGTCCTACGGGGAGATACTTTACAGCGTAATCTAAGAGACTCCGACGTTTAAGCGCGGGGATTAGCAGCGCGTCTGCTTCGGCTGTCCCCGCAGGAGGCCGGAAACCAAGGCTTTTCGGGCGGGCAAAAAAATATTTTTAAATTTATTAAATTTACTATTGACAAGCGGTTTCGGATATGTTATTCTCATAGGCGAACAAGGGCGTTCGCCGGACGGGGGGTCATTCCCCCGGCGGCAGACGCCTTTTTTCACGCACAATGGCGTGCGTTTCAGCGGACGGGCTGCCGAGAGCCCGAAGGCGGGGACGCGCGCTGTTTTTATATACGGTTCTTATATTTTAATTACGGGAGGAAAAAACAAATGGATTTCAGTATTTGGTTCTTAATGGGGGCGGCTCTCGTGTTCTTCATGCAGGGCGGATTCGCGATGGTGGAGACAGGCTTCACAAGGGCGAAAAACGCGGGCAACATCATCATGAAGAACCTGATGGACTTCTGCATCGGCACGGTGGTATTCGCGTTTCTCGGCTTTTCGCTTATGATGGGCGAGAGCGCCCTGTTCGGGCTGATCGGCAAGCCGGATTGGCAGATTTTCACCAACTTCTCCGAATGGATAGAGGTGAACGGGTCGAGTTTCGTTTTCAACCTCGTGTTCTGCGCGACGGCGGCCACTATCGTCTCCGGCTCGATGGCGGAGCGCACTAAATTTTCGGCGTACTGCCTCTATTCGGCGGTAATAAGCCTTGTGGTGTACCCGATTGAGGCGGGCTGGGTCTGGAACCCCGGCGGCTGGCTCGCGACGCGCGGGTACATCGACTTCGCCGGCTCGTCGGCGATCCATATGGTGGGCGGCATCACGGCGTTCATCGGCGCCGCGATTCTCGGTCCGCGCATCGGCAAGTACGTTACGGATAAGAAAACCGGCAAGAAAACGGCAAAAGCCATACCGGGCCATTCGATTACACTCGGCGCGCTCGGCTGCTTCATACTGTGGTTCGGCTGGTACGGCTTCAACGGCGCGGCGGCGACGAACATAAGCTCGCTCGGGCATATCTTCCTCACGACGACGCTGGCGCCGGGCTTCGCCACCGTCACGACGATGCTGTTCACGTGGATAAAGAACGGCAAGCCGGATGTGTCCATGTCCCTCAACGGCGCACTCGCGGGGCTTGTGGCTATCACCGCCCCCTGCGGGTATGTGGACGCGGGCGGTTCTATGATAATAGGCATTGTCGCGGGCTTCCTCGTCGTCGCCGCCGTGGAGGTCATCGATATGAAGCTCCACGTTGACGATCCCGTCGGCGCGGTCGCGGTTCACGGCGTCAACGGCGTCTGGGGCGCGCTCGCGGTCGGGTTTCTGGGCAATCCGAACGTGCCCGATCCGTTCGGCGACGGCACCGTGACCACGGGCGTTGCGGGGCTGTTCTACGGCGGCGGTTTCGGACAGCTCTGGACACAGTTCTACGGCGTTCTGGCGATCGCGGCGTGGACAATCGTGACTATGACGATTGTGTTCAAGATAATCAAGTCGGTCAACGGTCTGCGCGTGACCGCGGAGGAAGAGGTAATGGGGCTTGACCTGCCCGAGCACGGCCTGCCCTCAAGCTACGGCGGCTTTATGATGATCCCCGAGGCGATAGGCTACGAAACAGGCGGCGCGGACGCATCCGCCTCCCCGGTTGTGAAAGTCCCGGAGAGCGCGGCGGTCAAGGTGACAAATCTGTCCACGCCGGGCGCCAAGATGACGAAGGTGACAATCGTCACGAACCAGAACAGGCTCGCAGGTCTGCAAGCCGCGCTCGAATCCATCGGCATAACGGGCATGACGGTAACAAACGTGCTCGGCTATGGTATGCAGCGCGGTCAGACGGAGGTCTATCGCGGTGTCAAGGTGGAAACCAAGCTCCTGCCCAAGGTTCAGCTCGACATCGTCATATGCAAGGTGCCGACGGACACGCTCGTCAGCACCGTCAAGGCGGCGCTGTACACGGGCAACGTCGGCGACGGAAAGATATTCATATACGATGTGGAAAATGTCATAAAGGTGAGAACCGGCGAGGAAGGCTACGACGCGCTTCAGGACGACTGAGCGCGCCGGACGGAAAAGAGAAAAGGCACAGGGCGGGATTTCTCCCGCCCTGTTTGCGTTATTATGCCGCTTTCGCGGTCAGCGCGCGGCTTCCCGCAGACCTTTCCAGTCGCCCCATTTGCCCGTCGTGCCGGGCTTCAGCGCGGCGTAATAGCCCCCGCCGAAGGCGATGGCCGGCGCGGCGCGGCGGAGTCTCTCGTCAAACGGTATATTTACGTCGGGGAGTTCCTCCGCGACGAGCACATTGCTGATTTTGCAGATGAAAATATCGCTCCCGGAGAGGGATACGGTTCGCTCGACCTCCAGCTCGTACGTCCACGGGCTGTCGGCGAGCACGGGCACGGGCAGGACGGCACCCTTTTCGACGTTCACGGGAATATCCATCTTTTTTTCGTCGTAACCCATCGTGTTGCCGCAGTAATCGGCGAGCGGCAGCAGGCTTTCCGAGACAAGGTTCGCGGAGAACACCCCGGACGCGCGGATTCTGTCGCTCGTCAGCTTGCCGGAGCCGACGGCGGCCATGACGCGCACGCCGCCGTCAAGGCAGTAGCCGAACCAAGAGAACAGCCCGAAATTCGGGTTGCCGTCCTCTTTATACGTGCCGTAGAGATACATGGCCTGCGGACAGAACTCGTGAATCGCGTTTACGGATATTTTTTTCATTGGCGATACCCCCTTTCCCGGAGTATACCACGCCAAAAGACCGTTGTCGAGCATTTTTTGAATTTTTTTGCCTCGCGGTTGTTGACACGCCCCCGAGGAGGTGGTAATATACGAAAATCGGGACGCGTCGGCACCCGGTATGCCATACGCGCGAGTGGTGGAACTGGCAGACTCGCCAGATTCAGGTTCTGGTGTGCAATACGCACGTGCGGGTTCAAGTCCCGCCTCGCGCACCAATTCGGTTCAGACCCAAACCCATAGCCATAGCGTCCTCTCCTCCGTCCCGTGTCGCGGGGGCGGATATTATCCGCCGTCGTCGCTTTTTTACGTTTCGGCGGTGAACAGCATTTTCAACAGCTTCAGAAAAATATCCCCCCACAGGAGCTTTTCGGAGTCCTGCCCCGCGATGATTTCCGTCTCCGCGAGCACCCGTCCCCCCGCTTTTATGACGACGGCGCCGAGGACGTCCCCGGCGCGCACGGGCGCCGCGAGCCGCTCCGGAAGCTCGGCCGTTTTCGTTATATTCCCCGCGTCCGCCCGCTCGATGAGCAGTTTGTCCGGCCCCGCCGCCTCCGGCTGGATATACCGCGTTTTACCGAGGCTCACCCTTATCGGCGCGAGCGCCCCGTCCGGGCCCGCGGGTATCAGCGTATACGTCGCGAACGCATAAGACAACAGCGCCCGCGCGCTCTCAAACCGGTCGTTTGATGTTCTGTCGCCAAGCGTCACGGCGATATATTCCACGCCGCCGCGCTCCGCCGACGCCGAAACGCAGTATCCCGCCGCGTTCGTGTAGCCCGTTTTCAACCCCGTCGCGCCGTCGTAAAACCGCACAAGCTTGTTTGTGTTGGCGAGCGACGTTTCCCCGCCTCGGAGCGAGTCCGTCCATATCCGCGTGTACTCGCGTATCATCCCATGCCCCAGAAGCGCGCGCGACATTGCCGCGATGTCCCGCGCCGTCGTGCGGTGCTCCGGGGATTTGAGAAGCCCGGAGCAGTTCGTGAAGTACGTGCCCGCCATTCCGAGCTGCGCGGCCTTTTCGTTCATACGCGCGACGAATACATCCTCCGAGCCCGAGATATGCTCGGCAAGCGCGACGGCGGCGTCGTTCGCGGAATTGACGGCGATGCCTTTGAGCATATCGCGCACACTCATTTCCTCGCCCTCGCGCAGGTAAATCTGCGTCCCGCCCATGCTCGCCGCGCGCGCCGACACGGCGACGGAATCGTCGGGGCTCACGGCGCCCGACTCTATCGCCTCGACGACGAGCAGCATGGTCATAACCTTCGTGACGCTCGCCGGTTCGCGCGGGGAATCCGCGTCCTTTTCAAATATGACCGTCGCAGTCTCGCGCTCTATGAGGATGGCGGACGGGGAGGTAATCTCCGGCGCGGCGCCGGCGAAGACTTCCTCATCCCCGGAAAATATGCTCTCGTCGAGCTCCGCGCCGTCCGCTTCGGAGAACACCTCCGGCGGCGCGATGTCCGCCGTTCCGTTTTCGGCGCGCGACGGCGCGGCGGCGGCGAATAAAAACGCCGCGAGCGCGAGCGCCGACGCGGCAAGCCTGGGAATATTAAATTTATACGTTTGAAAATTTTTCACGGGCAATCCCTCCCGTATGAAGAGTATGAAAGAGAAGCGTCCGATATCACTTTGGGCGCGGGCAATGATACCACGCACCCGCGTGAAAAGTCAACCGCGCCCGTCTGCCCCACAACGCCGGCCGCGCGATGAGGGCGGCACAGCGGGCGAGTTTGTAAAAAAATAACTAAAAAACTGTTTACAAGGCGCGGCGTGTTGTGATATAATCACAACACCGGATGCGAAAAGGCTCTTTATTCAGTAAATATACTTAAGAGAGGAGGTTTTATCATGTCAGACGGAAACACATACGAATCCCCGATCGTCCACGCGATTGACGGCGCGGCGGATGAGGAACTGCTGGAAAGCGCCAGAGCGTACTGCTCCAGAGATTACTGCGGAGTGGGTACGGATTTCCACAAGCCTCCGAATTCTTCCTGCGCTCCGCCCACAGCCAACACGTACTGCGCGGCGGCGTCCGTATTCTGCGCCGAAACCTACTGTACATCCGGCGGATACGCCTAAATGCCGAATGACTGAACTCGGAGCGTCCCGATCCCCCGTCCGCCCGGGCATCCGGCGGCGCGCGGGGGAGAAGGCGACTCCGGACGAGAAAAGGCTCTTTATTCAGTAAATATACTTAAGAGAGGAGGTTTTATCATGTCAGACGGAAACACATACGAATCCCCGATCGTCCACGCGATTGACGGCGAGGAGGGCGCGGAACTGCTGGCTGAGGTTGAGTCAAGCTGCCACACCGTTTACTGCGCGTCGGGCGTTATACACAGTCCGCACGCTCCGGGACCGTGCGCATCGCCCGTGGAAGAATATTGCGCGGCAAGCTCCTCTTACTGCAGCGTACAGTATACATTCTGATAACCGGGCACATAGCTCCCCGCTCGCCCGGGCATCCGGCGGCGCGCGGGGCTATTTCGCCCCGCGCGCGAACGCGCGCGGCAGCAACTCCGACAGCCGGTAACTGACATATCGCCCGTCGGCGCGCGAGGCGAGTACTTCCATATCGGGCGAAAATTCGTGCAGTATCTGCCGGCAGGCACCGCACGGCAGACAGTACGCCGCCCCGTCGGACGACACGGCTATCCGCTTGAAACTGCGGTAGCCCGCCGCCACGGCGGCGGATACGGCGGCGGCTTCCGCGCACACAGTAAGCCCCGCCGAGGCGTTTTCCACGGAGCAGCCCGTGAATACTGCCCCGTCGTCGCACTCTACCGCCGCGCCCGTCGGAAAGCCCGAATACGGGCTGTATGCTTTCTCCTTGACGGTCGCCGCCCGATTTATAAGATCCCTGTCCGTCGCTCCCATGCGTCCAATCCTCCCTGCCGCGCAAACGCGCCCGATATTATTTGAAGTAATATACGCCGCTTTCGAATATCGGCTGGTATTTATCGCCCGCGATGTTCTTCGCCACGAACTCCCCGCGCCGCTCCGAATGCCCCATCTTTCCGAAAACACGCCCATCCGGGGAGAAAAGCCCTTCCACGGCAAGCGTCGATCCGTTCGGGTTCACCGATATGTCCATAGACGGCGAGCCGTGGATATCGGAATACTGCGTCGCTATCCCGCCGCGCGCTATTATGTCCCGCAGTCCGCCCTCCGGCGCGGCAAAGCGCCCCTCCCCGTGCGACACGGGCAGGGCGTGAACGTCCCCCACGTTCGATTTCAGCATCCACGGGGACGCGACGGAGGCCACGCGCGTGTAAGCGTATCTCGCCCGGTGCCGCCCTATTATGTTGTGCGTCAGCGTAAACGGGTTTTCCGAGGGCGGGACGATCTCGCCGAAGGGTACGAGGCCGAGCTTTATGAGCGCCTGAAATCCATTGCAAATCCCGAGCATAAGCCCGTCGCGCGCGCCGAGGAATTCGCGCACGGCGTCCGCCACGGCGGGACTGCGGAAGAAAGCCGTTATGAATTTCGCGCTGCCGTCCGGCTCGTCCCCGCCCGCAAATCCGCCCGGCAGAACGGCAATCCGACTGCGCAGGATAGCCGCGCGCGCCGCCTCTATCGACTCCGAGAGCATTTTCGGCGTCAGGTTCCGCAGGACGACGACCTCCGCCTCCGCCCCGGCGCGCGTGAGCGCGCGCTCCGTATCGATCTCGCTGTTCGTTCCGGGGAACGCGAGGACGACGGCGCGCGGCTTTGCGCTTTTTACGGCGGGGCCGCGCGCGGGACGCCCGCCGAATGAAAGCGCGGGCGCTTCGCCGGGCTGTTCCGCGCGCGTCGGGAACACGTCCTCCAGAACGCCCTCCCGCGCCCGGAGCAGCTCCGATATCGCGACCCTTTCCCCGCCGAAGCGCGGGGAGACGGCTTTCTCCGCCGTCGTGCGCCCGATGACGATATATCCGCCGTCAGGGTTCGGCTCAGGGCGCGACAATTCCGCGATTACAGCCCCGGCGGCGACTATGTCCGGGTCAAAGCCCCGGATGCCCTCAAAGCCGATTTCGTTCCCGAAGGACATGCTTACAAGCCCCTCCGCGGCGCCGCCCTCGGCCACCGCCCACGCGGATATGATCTCGCCGTTTTTGATTTTTTCATGCACCCGCCGCCAGACGCGCTTCGTCTCAGCGAGCGTCTCCCCCGCCGGGAACAGCGCCACGCCGTGCCCCGCCGCTTTGAATTCCGGTGAGACGACATGGCGCGCGTCGGCGGGGGCGACGGCGAAGGACACGAGCGTCGGCGGCACGCCGAGCTCCCCTTCCCCGGAATCAAACGAGCCCGACATGCTGTCCTTGCCGCCGACTGCCGCCGTTTCAAGTTCCATCTGCGCGTCAAGCGCGCCGAGCAGGGCGGAGAGCGGCTTGCCCCAGCGCGCGGGATCCCGCCCCGGCTTCTCGAAGTATTCCTGAAACGTCAGATACGCCGCGTCCGGGTCACAGCCCGCCGCCACGAGCTTGGCGAGGCTCACAGTGACGGCGTGCCTCGCGCCGAGATAGGGGTTCGCCTCCGACAGATACGGGTCGAAGCCGTATGCCATTACGGAGCATGTGCAGGTCTCACCTGTCTTCACGGGCACAAGCGCCGCCATCGCCTGAACGGGTGTCCTTTGCGTCCCTCCGCCGTATGGGGACAGGACGCTGCCCGCCCCGACAGAGGCGTCGAACAGCTCCGACAGTCCCCTTGCGGAGGCTGTCGAAAGCTCGGCATATCCGCCGCGCACCGACGGCGGGCGCAGCTCAAAACGCGGCACGGACGCCTCCGCGCGGCGCGGCGCGCCGTTGGAGGCGAGCAGTTCCCTCGGCAGGTCGGCGGCCGTTTCCCCGCCGAAGCGCATCGTCATCCGGGAATCCCCCGTCACCCGCGCCACAACGCAGGCTTCTAAGTTCTCACCGCCGGCTTTCGCGATGAACGCCTCCGCGTCGCTCTCCGCGACGACGACGGCCATACGCTCCTGCGACTCGGAAATTGCGAGCTCCGTCGCCCCGAGGCCCTCGTACTTGCGGCGGACGCTCGATAAATCTATATCCAGCCCGTCGGCAAGCTCCCCTATGGCGACGGACACGCCGCCCGCGCCGAAGTCGTTGCAGCGTTTTATCATCCGCGTCACCTCCGCGTCGCGGAAAAGGCGCTGGAGCTTTCGCTCCTCCGGCGCGTTGCCCTTTTGCACTTCGCCGGACATCGCCGTCACGGAAGTGTCGTCGTGCGTCTTGGAGGAACCCGTCGCGCCGCCTATACCGTCCCTGCCTGTGCGTCCGCCGAGCAGGATCACGGCATCGCCCGGCGCCGGGGTCTCTCGGCGCACGTCCGAATACTTCACCGCGCCGACGACCGCCCCGATTTCCATGCGCTTGGCTATGTACCCCGGATGATAAATCTCGCGCACAAGCCCGGTCGCAAGCCCTATCTGGTTGCCGTAGCTCGAATAGCCGCGCGCCGCCGCCGTCGTTATCCGCCGCTGCGGCAGCTTCCCGGCGAGCGTTTCCGAACCGGGCGCGCGCGGGTCGCCGGAGCCCGTCACCCTCATCGCCTGATAGACATAGGCCCTGCCGGAGAGCGGGTCGCGTATCGCCCCGCCTATGCACGTCGCCGCCCCGCCGAACGGCTCTATCTCCGTCGGGTGATTGTGCGTCTCGTTTTTGAACATCAACAGCCAGTCCTCGGCGCCGGCGTCCGTCTCGACGCCGATATGCACAGAGCAGGCGTTTACTTCGTCCGAAATGTCGAGGTTCCGCAGTAACCCGCGCTTTTTCAGCGCTTTCGCCGCGATTGTCGCGACGTCCATAAGCGTCACGGGGCGGCTCTCCGCGCCCTCCTCCCCGTACACCTCCCGGCGAAGCCCCAGATAGCGGTCATAGGCGGCGCGCGTCGCCTCGTCGCGGATCGTCACGTTCTCTATCCGCGTCAGGAACGTCGTGTGGCGGCAGTGGTCAGACCAGTACGTATCCAAAATCCGCAGTTCCGTCTCCGTCGGGTCGCGCTTTTCCCTGTCGCGGAACCACGCGCGCGTGAAGCGCAGGTCGTCCGCGTCCATCGCGAGGCCGAGCGCGCGGCGCAGGCTTTCCGGCTCCGCGTCCGTCATTTCCGTGAAACCCGCGAGCGTTTTGATTTTTTCCGGCGCCGGGAACACCTCCGCGAGCGTCGCGGGCTTTGCGGGCGAGGCCTCGCGCGACTCCACGGGGTTGATGAGGTGCGCGCGGAGCGCCTTTGCCCCGTCGTCCGTGAGCTTACCGAAAAAAACGTATACCTTCGCCGCGCGCACGGCGGGGCGCTCCCCGCGCGTTATGAGCTGTACGCACTGGGCGCAGGAATCCGCGCGCTGGTCATACTGCCCCGGCAGAGCCTCGACCGCAAGGCGGAAGGCGTCCCCCGAAAGCTCCGGCAGCGCCTCGTCGTATACGTTATCGACGGCGGGTTCAGAGAGTATCGCCTCCCGCGCGGCGCGGTACTCCGCCTCCGTTACGCCCTCGATGTCGTACCGCGCGAAAAGCCGCGCCGAGGACAGGCCCCGCAGACCGAGAAAGTCCCGCGCCTCGGATAGGACGGCGCGGGATTCGACGTCGAAGCCCGCTTTCTTTTCCGTATAGCATCTGTATACGGGCATTTTCCCAAACGCTTCTTCGCAATCCATTTTACCGCCCCCGCTTTCCGGCATACAGCAGTCTCCCCCCGTTAAACGCGATCCGCTTTCAGCGGACGGCTCACCCTCCCACGGCGCTGTACCCGCCGACGTCGATACCGAGGCTGCAGGTGTACACCCATTCGACCACGTCGCCGTCTCTGAGCCGATAGCGCGAACAGCCGTAGTTCGGGAACCAGCCGTTGACCTTGTACATCCAGCCGGAGAGCTCGCCCACGTCAAACTCGTAGAGGTTGTTTATCCCCTCGATATACGCGGAGTTGTAAATCGGCGTGTTCATAAACTCCATATGAATCCCCGCCCGCTTCATTTCGCGCGTGAGAACGTTAAAGACGCTCTCTCCCTCATAGAACGTCACCTCCGTCGCGGGGAATATGACGCCGTCTTCCGGAACGAGCTCGTGCTTTTCCTTGTCGAGCCAGTCCATATTGTCCAAAATCGTGTCGCAGCGCACGGAGAGCTCGCAGGTGCGCGCGACATCGGAAATCTCCGTATCCTGAGGCTCCGCCGGTACGGGCTTGCCCTCCGGCACGGGGTCTGTCAGATATCTGTCCTTGCCCGTGTTTTCATCTATGCGCATACCCTGTCCGGCGGAATATTCCGCGTCGCCGGGCAGGACCGTCTCCGACGGCGCGTCCCCCGCCATGGACGCGGCGAGCGCGAGCTTTTCCTCCGCCGTCAGATGCTCGGCGCCGGCGCTTCCCGCCGCGCCGGGGTTCCAGCCGCGCAGTCCGGGCGCGCCGCCGCCGTACCAGAACGCGAAGGCGAGAACCGCCAGCGCGAGCGCGGGCGCTATTATTCTCCACTTGTATTTTTTCATATTCATTTTCGCTTTTACAGCAGGTTGGCGGCACCGAGCATATCGAACAGCATCTGCGCCACCTCCCCGCGCGTTATGGCCTCTTTCGGGCGGATGTCCATGTCAGTGTCAGACAGTATGCCCTCGCGGTAGCACGCCGAGAGCGCGTCGCTCGCCCAGCTGTCGGCGCTCACATAGTCCCCGAACTGCGCCAGAATGTCGCGCGCCTCCCCCGGCGCCAGCGATGTGTCTATGCCGCACAGCGCCGCCGCGCGCGCCGTCATTAAAGCCGCCTCCTGGCGCGTTATCTTGCCGTCCGGATTGAACAGCCCGTCGGAGCCTTGCACGATTTCATACGAATACATCACGCGCACGTAATTATAGTGCCAATCGCCGGGCTTCACGTCGCGGAACGGCTCCGGCCCGCTGAAGCCGCCGGATATATCTATGCCGAGCCCGCGCGTCATTATCGCGCAGTACTCCGCGCGCGTCATCGTGTCGTCGGGGTGGAATTTGCCGTCGCCCTTGCCTCCGACGATGCCGCGCGCCGCCAAACCGTCTATCGCCGTCAGGTTCGCGTGCGTATAGGTATCCTCAAATGTCTTGCCGGGCGCGGATATCGGCACGGGCTGTACAGCCTCGCTTTTGCCGCGCAGCCCTTCCCCGCGTTTCGGCCCCGCGGACGCGCTTCCGGAGATTTTAAGCGCGTCCGTCATCCGGTACAGGGACGGCTTGCCGTCCCTCAGGCGCTGCGCGGCTATCAGCCCGTAAAGCGCCTGTTCCGTCGCCATCTGGTTGTTCCCGTCGCCGGACGACATATGGGAAAAGCCCCCGTCCGGCTGCGCGAACGTCATCAAATTGTCCAAGAGCGTCTTGCCGTTTTTCACGAAGCGCTTGTCGTCAAGCGGTATGCCCAGTTCGCACAGCGCGACTATCATCTGCACGACGCTCTCTGAGTTCGTCGTCCCCCAGCTGGAGAAGCCGCCCGAGCTGTCCTGCTTCTTCGACATCACGGCGAGCGCCTCCTGCGTCGCCTTCTTGACATCCGCCCTGTCCTGGTACTTCGCCAGCGCCTGAAGCGCCATCCCCGTTATGTCGGGATCGGACACGCCGTCCCCGGACGCGGCCGCCGAGGTGCCGCCGAACAGCGAAAAGCCGCCGTCGGAGAGCTGACATTCCAATATGCGGTCAACGTACATGTCGCGCGTCGCCTGCGTCTTCGCCGCCGTGTTTCGCGGCATCGGGTAGTCGCCCGTGTCGAGCGCTATGAGCGCCCATATCGGACCGTTTAGGCCCTGCCATATCGTCTTGTCGTAGTCGCCGAGGGGCCGGAGCAGGTCATAGCCCGCAACATCAGACGGATCCTTCCCGATGGCCGTCAGGGCGAGTGTGACGCGCGAGTATTCGGTATATTTCTTCGTGTGCAATACGCCGTCACAGGCCTTAACGTATTCCTCCACCGTCGCGTAATAGTCCCGGTAGTACGAATCCGGCACGGCGTACCCGCTTCTCGCGAGTTCCATCACCGCCCATTCCCCGCCGACGGAGCCCACCTGCGGCGACTTGACTATCTTGTGCACGTACTCCGCGGTTTTCAGTATCGCGCTGTCGAGCGCCTTGTCCGTCACGGCGAGCGCGGGCGCGCGGAGCGCCAGCGCCAGCGCCGCGGCAAGTATGATTGACGTGAGTTTTTTCATCGATGTGACCATCCTTTCAAGAACATGGCGGCAATATTCCTACAGCCCCAGATACGACTTTCGCACATAGTCGTCCCCGAGCAGCTCCGCGCTCGTCCCCCCGAGCGTCACCCTGCCGTTTTCCAGCACATAGGCGCGGTCGGCGAGCTCCAGCGTCTGATACGCGTTCTGCTCCACCATCAGCACCGTAATCCCCCGCTCCCGCAGGGAGCGCACGATCCCGAACACCTCGTCAACCATAATCGGGGCGAGCCCGTAGGAAAGCTCGTCGAACAGGCACAGGCGCGGATTTGACATCATCCCGCGTCCCATGGCCAGCATTTGCTGCTCCCCTCCGCTCATGGTGCGCGCGAGCTGTTTTTCCCGCTCCCGCAGTTTCGGAAACATCGCGTATACGTCCCGAAGCCGCTTCGCGCGCTCGCGCCACATGCGGCGGGGAAACGCGCCCATCTCAAGATTTTCGCGGATTGTCATATCGGGAAAAAGCCGCCCGCCCTCCGGGAGATAGGCTATCCCCCATTCCGTCAGCTCCGCGCTTTTCATCCCGTCTATGCGTCTGCCCTCAAACTCCGCCTCGCCTGACAGCGCGGGGATAACGCCCGTGATCGCGTTCAGCAGCGTCGTTTTCCCCGCGCCGTTCGCGCCGAGAAGCGCGACTATTTCGCCCTCCCCCGCCTCTATACTGACGTCCCACAGCGCCTGCACGCCCCCGTACGCCACGTTCAAGCCCTTTACTTTAAGCACGCCGCCCTCCCAGATACACCTCTATGACCGCAGGGTTGCGCGATATGTCCTCCGGCGCCCCCTCCGCGAGCTTTTGCCCGTGGTGCAAAACCATAACGCGCCCGCAGACGCCCATTATCGCCTTCATCACGTGCTCGATCATAATAACCGCCACCCCGCTTTCGTTGATCATCGCGATCAGCTCCATCGCGCCGCCGACCTCCGACGGATTCAGCCCCGCCATGACCTCGTCGAGCAGCAGGACGCGCGGCGCCGTGGCCAGCGCGCGGGCGACCTCCAGCCGCTTCTGCCCGGCAAGCGGCAAATCCGTGACGGACTTGCCGAGAAACGGGCCCAACCCGACGAATTCGATCGTCCGCTCCGTCATCTCGCGCGCGGCGGCGTCAGAGCGCCCCTTTTTACCGAACTGCGCGCTTGTGAGCACATTGTCGTACACCGACAGACCGGGGAAATTCTTCGCCTTTTGAAACGTCCTCGCTATGCCGAGGCGGCACAGTCTGTGCGGGGCGAGCCCGCCGACGCTCTTCCCCTCAAACGCGATCGCTCCGGAATCCGGCGTGATTGCCCCGGAAATGAGATTGAACAGCGTCGTTTTTCCCGCGCCGTTCGGCCCGATGAGCCCGAGAATCTCCCCGTCTTCGAGGTCAAAATCCACGTCGTCTACGGCAAGCCTGCCCCCGAAGCGTTTAGACAGCGCCCTGCCCTCAAGAATCCCCAACGGGCACGTCCTCCTTCCGCTTTGCCGGACGGCGGCGTATAAGCCCCGTGACTCCGCTCGGCATAAACAGTATCGCGGCTATCATAATCGCCCCGAAAATGATCATATACAGCGACGGGAAGCGCGTGATAAGCTGTTCCTCGAGCGCCGCGAACACAATCGCGCCGGCGACCGGTCCCAACAACCTGTCCGTGCCGCCGAAAATCGCCATCAGCGCCGGCATGAACGACATGAGCGAATTGAACGCTATGCCGGGATCTATGTAAGCCCAGCGCGTTGCCATAACCGCGCCCGCCGCGCCCATCGCGAACGAGCTGAGGGAAAACGCGAGGAGCTTCACGGCTGTCGTATTTATCCCGATGTGCGCCGCCGCGTCCTCGGACTCCCCTATCGCCGAAAGCGCCTTGCCCACGCGTGAGCGGCGCAGCAAAAACGCCGCGAGCAGCAGCGCCGTCAGCAAGGCGAGCATACAGTAAAACACCGTCACGCTGCCGAAGGACGCCACCGTGCGCCCGCGCGTCCCGGCAAACGTCGTCTCCGTCCACAGCACGAAATGTTTCAGCAGCTCTACAAGGCCGAACGTGAATATCGTAAAATACACGCCGCGCAGCCTGAGCGTTATCGCGCCGACCGCGAACGCGATGACGGAGCTGAACACCCCGCCGGCAATCATAAGCGCCGGCAAGGGCAAAGATTTGCCGAAAAACGCCGAGGTGTAAATCCCGACGCCGAAGAACGCCGCCGTAGCCAGCGACACATAGCCCGTCGGTCCGGAAAACATCGCGTAGCTGAGGGACAGCGCCGCGTACATGATGACGCTGCTGCAAAAAACGACCGAATACGCGGAGGCGAATCGCGGAAGGAACGCGACCGCTGCAAGCGCCGCCGCGACGATCGCGAAAGGGACGCTTTTTTTCATATCAAGCCTTAACCCGGGGTTGCCCATTCCCCTCACCTCCCCAAAATGCCCTTCGGGCGGACAAGCAGAAGCGCCATTATGATCACATAGTACGCCACAAGCTGCAGGCTCGGCTCTATATACGCGACGACACTGCCGATAAGCCCCAGCGCGAAGCCGCCGATCAAACTCCCCGGTATACTGCCGAGACCCCCGAGCACGACGACGATTATGGCGATGATCGTATAATTCATCCCCATCGCCGTGTTTATCTGATATATCATACTCAGCAGCACTCCGGCGATGCCCGCCAGAAGCGCGCCTATGCCGAAGCATATTGCCATTACGCGGTTGATTTTGATCCCGAAAAGCGCGGCGGCCTGCGCGTCCTGGGACGCGGCGCGTATCGCCTTGCCGAGGCGCGAGCGATTCAGGAACACGTAAAACGCGGCGCTGACGCAAACGGCGAACGCCAGCACAAGCAGTCTGTTCGCCGAAAAAACCGCGCCTCCGAACTCCACGGAATACGCCATGAACGAATACCCTTTCGGGGACGATCCCCACCGCATAAGGGCGATATTCTTTATCACGAACATCAGCCCGAAAGACACGAGCATCGCGTTGCCCTCAAACAGCCCCGATACGCGCGTCACATCGCGCAGACGCTTATATATAGTCCTGTGCAGCGCGAAGCCGAGCAGGAAAATCGGCGGCGCGCATATCGCGACGCACAGCAACGGATTTATGCCCGCCGCCGTGTGCAGAGCCCAAGTGAAAAACGCGCCGAGCATGATGAATTCCCCGTGCGACACGTTGAGAATCCGCGCCACGCCGTACTGCATACTCAACCCCATGGATATGAGCGCGTAAATGCCGCCCATTATCAGGCCGCCGACGACGACATTCAGAACCGTAAGTAACAAACCGCCTCTCCCTCTCCCTGGTTTTTACGCCTTCGGCGTTTTTTGCCCGGAAGGGGGGCGGATAAGCCCCGCCCCCCCGTATTCTGCCGCCGCCGGGCGATACGATAATCCGAAACAGCCGGGGATACGGCTATTTCCAAGCGGACTTCGGTATTACGGGCTCCGCGGTGCGGTTCCCGCCGACATCTATAACCTCGTACACGCCGTTCTGCCACTGGCCGACGTTGCCCAGATAACATTCGGCGGCAAGCATATGGTTTTCAAACCACGCCTCGCCCATCACCGTATCGAATTTGTTCTCCGCGATATACTCGCGCAGAACCTTGTTGTCAAGCGTCCCCGCGCGCTCTATCGCCTGCTGCAGAACCTGCACGCTGACGTAGTACGGCAGATGCCCCCACCAGTCGGCGAACACCGTGTCGTCGCCCGCGTTGAACTCCCTGAAACGCTCCGCGAATTCCGCCGCGGCGTCGGAGCTCTTTTCGTTCCAAGCGCCCCACGTCATTATGCCTTCCACGCCCTCATCACCGCCGAGCGCCAGCTTGCAGGAGTCGAAACTGCCTCCGGAACCGATGAAGAATACGTCGGGATTATAGCCCAGTTCCTTCGCCTGGGACACGGCAAGGAAGTTCTGATCCGGATATGCGAACATCAAAAACGCTTGCGCGCCGGAGTTTTTCGCGCTGTTTATAATCGGGGTCATATCGCCGATGTCGGGCGGTACGCTGACGTTGCCCTTTATCTCGATCCCCGCCGCCTCAAAAGCCGGGACAGCCGCCTGCGAATACTCCATCCCGTGCAGATCCTCTATGTACACGATGAAAGCCGATTCGATCCCGCCCTCCGTCAGGACCTCGGTGAGCGCCGGAACCTGCGTGTCAGAGAAGTTCAGCGTGCAGAAAAAGCCGGGGTAGCTCTCTATGTTCTCTTTGATGGAAACGGCCGCGCCCTCCGCCCCGATCAGCAGATAATCGTGCTGATTGGCTATCTGCGCCGCGGCAAACAGGGCCGCCGTGGACACGGGCGGCAGCAGCAGATCCACCTTGTCTTCGAGGATCAGCTTTTCATACAGCCTCGTCATCGTGTCCATTTCCGACTTGTCGTCATAGATAATGAGCTCCACGGGCAGTTTTTTCCCGTATTCCTCGACGTAAATGCCTCCGTCCGCGTTGACCTCCCCTGCCCACATGCGGTAGATGGGACCAAACGCCGTCTCGTCAAAGAGCGCGTACACGCCGCTCTGCGAGCGTACGCCGCCGATTACGATTTTATCCTTCTCCGCCGCGCCCTCAACGGAGCCGGCGGGCGTCTGCCCCGCCTCATCCGGCGTCGGAGACGTTTCCCCGTCGCCGCCATCCGGGGCGCAGCCTGCGGACAGCGCGGGAGCGAGCAGGAGCAAAAGCGCGAGAAGCAGTGCCAATGCGTGTTTCTTCATTTTGATTACATCCTTTTCTCATTTTTTATTTTTATCCGAAAACCCCGAAAGACAACGAACCGCTCCGTTTTTTGCGCCGCGCGGCGGCACCCGGCGCATTGAGCGCGCCCGCCTCTCGGAGTTCACAGTATACATCACGCGCAAGCGGATTTGCAAGCGTAAATTTTAAACCCGCCCTTGCGTGGGCCATGGGCGTTATCAGGAGGTCGAAATTTTCCGCCGACGCTTTGCGTCTCACCGCTGTTCGCGCAGCCGTTCAGCTAATAATGTCTCGCTGAGGGTATCCATACGATGCTGTCCGCAGACGTTCCGGATACCGTGACCGACAGTATAATCGAAGATTGATAGATCTTTGTTATATATCCTCACTCTCACGCTCCAACCGCCCCTGCCCGGTATATCCTCTTGTCGCTCAAACGTGTAGGACGCGTTGTTAATGACTTCAAATATCTCCGATATACTATCCGGATCATTAATCGCAGTTATCGCGCCGGTCGTTCCGTTTTGCGTATCAACTCTTGTTGTCTCTCCGTATACAATCGGGAGCGCTTCGGGACGCACGGCCGTTTTCTGTTCTGTCTGCGCGAGTATCTTTACGGTTTCGGCAAGAGTGGCGCTATCCAGTGGAAATAGGGCGTTCCCGCCCTTGCCGGATATGATCCCGGCAGATGCCAGCAACTCCGCAGATGGTCTCGCTCTGTCGGCGAGATCGTCCCAATCCGAGAATTCCGGCAGACTTCCGATGTCCGCAAACGCCCTGCCCGTGATGTTCAAATACTGTATTGCGAGCCTGAACAGTTCCTGACGGCTTATTATATTTGCGTCTGCGTCATTCCAATCGGTGAACACGGCGGCGTCCTCCGGGAGCCCTGTCATCAGACTGAGTATTCCGAGTATTTCCCGGCGCGTTATGATACGAGCCGGGTTTGCGTCAATGTCAGGCGGCAGAAATCCTTTTTGCGACATATATGAAAAATCGGTATACGCCCAGTGGTTTTCCGGGAACACAGCAGCGGTTGCCGCCTGCACGGGTATTGCGGTCAGCAGAGCGCAGACGAGCAACGGGATAATAATTCGCTTTGCGTTCATTTGCTTTCTCAATTTGCCTCCGGAGCGATAATATACGGATAAGCATACCTCAGTTATTTTTTTCATTTTTCAAGATCGCTCCTTTGTCAGATGTTTTATACATTAACGAGATGATTCCGGCAGAATATTTTCCGCAGGGGCGGCCGTTCCCGGTCGCCCCCTGCGCGTTTTGTCTATGCGATGTTCTCCATGTACCGTTTCAACATCGTCGCCGCTTCCGCGCGGGTGGCGGTTCCCTGCGGTGCCAGCGTCGTCGCGGTGCGTCCGGTGATGAGGCCGCGCGATACCGCCCACGCCATAGCGTCTTGCGCCCAATCCGAGATTTGCGCGGCGTCGGTGTAGCCGGAGAGGTTTCTGCTTTGCGGGGCGTCGGTGTGGCTTTGCGGGGCGTCGGTGTGGCTTTGCGGGGCGTCGGGGACGCCGCCCCCTACATAGGC
>JAITJC010000072.1 GCA_031279125.1 Oscillospiraceae bacterium | reverse complement strand
ACCGTCGAAGATCGCGGAGGCCATCAAAATCTCCAAGAAAACCCGCGTGATCGTCCTGCAGAACATCGTCTTCGCGCTCGCTGTGAAGGGCTTGATACTCGCGCTCGGCGCGCTCGGCTGCGCCACGATGTGGGAGGCCGTCTTCGGCGACGTGGGCGTTGCGGCAATCGCCATCCTCAACGCCGCGAGGGCGCTGAGAGCGGCGGGATAAGGCTCACCGCCCGCCTTCGCGCTCTTTCAATATCCTTTCGACCCGCGCGAGGTCGTCCGGCGTATTCACGCCGAGAATTTCCTCGCGCAGATCCTTTCTGTATATCCCGACGCGCCCGCCGCCCGCCTTTATGAGCCCCGGCGCGTCCGTCAGATAATACTCCCCCTGCGCGTTCCCGCGCGAGAGCGCGCGCAGGGCGGGGAAGAGCCGTTCCGCCGAAAACGCGTATACGCCGGAATTCAGCTCCGTTATAAGCCGCTCCCCCGGCGAGCAGTCGCGCTCCTCGGCGATTTTCAGGAACCCCCCGTCCGGCGAGCGCACGACGCGCCCGAACGGCAGAGGAATATCCGACTCCCCGGAGAGTATCGTGCAGTCGAAACCTCCCGACACGTGGCGCCTCGCCAACTCCGCGTACGACTCCCGCCGCACAAGCGGCATATCCCCGCAGCAGACTATGACCGTCCCCCGGCTGTCCCGGAGCGCGGGCGCCGCGCAGAGCGCGGCGTGACCCGTGCCGAGCTGTTCCTCCTGGACGGCGAACGCGTAGCCGGGGAACGCCGCCGTCACGCCCTCCCTGCCGAAGCCCGCGACGATTATTATATTTTCGCGCGGCAGAAAACCCAGCGCGTCAAGCACGTACCGCAAAAGCGGCCTGCCGTTCGCCTGCCGCATGACCTTCGCCCCGCCGCCCCCGAGGCGGCGCCCCCGCCCCCCGGCGAGAACAATCGCGCTTATATCGTACATCGCCGCATATCTCCTGAGCAGTCGGAATTGCCGTGCCGACATGTCGAAGACGCAGGCCGCTTTGCCCTTATTCCTCCGCCGCCTGCGCCTTGGCGTCCTCTATGATTTTCGCCTGGATGCCGGCGGGCGCTTCCTCGTACCGCGCGAACGTGAACGTGAACGAGCCGCGCCCCTGCGTGATCGAGCGCAGATCGAGGGCATAGCCCGGCATTTCCCCCATCGGAACCTCCGCCTCTACTATCTGGTTGCCGTCGGAGTCCGCGGACATCCCGAGCGGGCTGCCGCGCCGCTTGGATAGGTCGGACATTATATCGCCCATGTATGTATCGGGTATGGTCACCTTCAGGTTGCCGATGGGCTCCAGTATGACGGGGGAGGCCTGCGGGATACCCTCCTTGTACGCGAGCTGCGCCGCCGTCTTGAACGCCAGCTCCGACGAATCGACGGGGTGATAGCTCCCGTCGAACAGAGTGGCTTTCAGATGCACGAGCGGATAGCCCGCGAGTACGCCTTTCTGTATGCTCTCGCGCAGACCCTTTTCGACGGCGGGGAAAAAGTTCTTGGGCACGGCGCCGCCGAAAACATCCTCCTCGAACGCAAGCTCCTCCGTCTCCCCCGGCTCGAAGCGGATTTTCACGTCGCCGAACTGCCCGTGCCCCCCGGATTGCTTCTTGTGGCGCCCCTGCACCTCTACTTTTTTGCGTATTTTCTCGCGGTAAGCCACGCGCGCCGGGGAGAGGACCGTTTCCACGCCGAACCTGTCCTTCAGCTTGGCGCACAGCACGTCGAGCTGAATATCCCCCGCGCCGGAGACGACCATCTGCTTCGTCTCCGCGTTGTTCACGACGGAGAACGTCGGATCCTCGTCGGCGAGGCGGGAGAGCCCGGCGGCTATCTTGTCCTCCTGTCCCTTCGTCTTCGGGGAGATCGCGGCGGAATAGCACGGCTCCGGGAATACGATGCCCGCGGCGGGGGCGTCCCCGGCGGCGCCGAGCGTATCCCCCGTCTTAGTGTCTGAGAGCTTCGACGCCGCGCCGAGATCGCCCGCCATAAGCTCCTTGACCTCGGACGATTTCTTGCCCTGCATCTTGTATATGCGGCTCATTTTCTCAGCGGCGCCGGAGCGCGCGTTAATAAGCGTAAGATCGGGCGTTATCTTCCCGGATAGCACCTTGAACAGACTGAACTTGCCGTACTGGTCTGATATTGTCTTGTAAACTATCGCGCAGGGCGCGCCCGCGGCGTTGCAGACGATCTCCCGCCCGTCCTCCGTCTGCTCCCGCCTGCCCTCCGCCGGGGACGGGAACAGATTGACGACGGCGTCAAGCAGAAGCAGGGTCCCCAGCCCCGTCAAGGCGCAGCCGCAGAACACGGGGAAGAGCGTCAGATCCTTTACGCCCGTCTTGAGCCCGCGTATTTTCTCTTCAAGCGTGAACTCTTCGCCGGAGAAGAACTTCTCCATAAGCTCCTCGTCCGTCTCCGCGACGGACTCATTCACCGCCGTGTACAGCGCTTCGAGCTCCGCCGCCATCGCGTCCGGTATCGGCATTTCGGCGCGCTTCCCGTTTTCGAACTTGAACGCCCGGCGCTTTATCAAATCGACAACGCCCTCTATCTTGCCGGAGGCGTTTTTGACGGGCGCTATCATCGGGCACACGGACGTGCCGTACTTCGCGCGCAGGGCGCTGTACACGGCGTCATAGTCGCCGTTCTCCTCGTCCGCCTTGGATATGTAGAACGCGCGCGGGAGCTTCCCCGAGGCGAGCATCTTCCACGCCTTTTCGAGGCCCACGGTCATGCCGTCCTTCGCCCCGCAGACGATTATCCCGGCGTCCGCGACGCGCAGGGCTTCTATCGCCTCCCCCGCGAAGTCGAAGTACCCCGGCGCGTCGAGTATGTTCACGCGATGCCCCCGGTACTCCGCAGACGTTGTGGACAGGGAGATGGAGATCCGGCGCTTGGTTTCCTCGGGGTCGAAGTCCCCGACTGTGCTGCCGTCCGTGATTTTGCCGAGGCGGTCGGTTGCGCCGGTGAGAAACAACATGCTTTCGGCAAGGCTTGTTTTACCGCCTGAGCCATGCCCCAAAAGCGCGATGTTGCGGATAGAATCGGACGCGATTGCCATACATACACCCCTTATTTCATTGTTACTGCGGCAAGTATACACGCGCGCGCCGGGAAAGGCAAGGGTTTTGCGGAAATTATTGCTTCATCAGCAGGTACATCACGGCTTTCTGCGCGTGGAGACGGTTTTCCGCCTCGTCGAAAATCTCGTCGGCGTGTTCCTCGAACACCTTCTCCGTTATCTCCTCCCCCCGGTGGGCGGGCAGGCAGTGCTGAACCATGCAGCCGGGGGCGGCGAGCGCCATTATGCCGTCGTCCACGCGGTAACCCCGGAACGCCTTTTGCCGCTCGGC
>JAITJC010000043.1 GCA_031279125.1 Oscillospiraceae bacterium | reverse complement strand
TCCTCCTGATTGTCTCCACCCCATCCTTTGTTTCATGATGGGGCATATTGTACCGCACTCGCCTCGGTGAGACAAAGTCTCGTGCGGTTCATTGAGACAATATCACAAACGGTTCAGATCCCATTTTTCTCCCCGAAAAAAGTGTTGACAAGGCGCGCCGGGCGTGTTATTATATTTTCATAGTGATAATCATTATTGTTATATAAGCGCCGGGGGAGGGCGGCAATGAACGCGAGAAGTATAAAAAGGAAGCACAGCCGCAGGCGCGACGCCATAGCCGCCGCGATTTGCGACTCGCGCGAGCACCCGTCCGCCGAGGCGGTGTACCGCAGCCTGAAGCCCCGTTTCCCAAGCCTCTCTCTCGGCACGGTGTACCGCAACATCTCCATGCTCCGCGAGGAGGGCGTCATCAAGTCCGTCGGCGCGGTTTCCGGGGAGGAGCGTTTCGACGGAGACTTGAGCGACCACCCGCACTTTGTCTGCGAGCGCTGCGGCGCCGTGATGGACATCTCGGAGGATTTCTCCCCGCGCCTTTCGGCGGCGGAGGAAGTCGCCTCGCGGTACGGCGTGGCCGTTACGCGCCGCGCGCTTGTGTATTACGGCGTATGCGCCGTATGCGGGGGCATATCCGGCGACGCGGCCCCCGGCGGCGGATGAACCCGCTTTTTTTAACCGGCGCAGAACGGGCGGCGACGCCCGATGCGATATATTTTTATTTTATATGGAGGAAACAGCGATGAAAAAATGGGTTTGCACAGTATGCGGCTATGTCCACGAGGGCGACGCGCCCCCCGAAAAGTGTCCGGTATGCAAGGTCCCGGCGGAGAAGTTCAAGGCGCAGGATTCCGAACTGTCTTGGGCGGCGGAGCACGTCGTCGGCGTCGCTCAGGGCTCGCCGGAGGATATCATCCGCGACCTCCGCGCCAACTTTGAGGGCGAGTGCGCGGAGGTCGGCATGTACCTCGCGTTCGCGCGCGCGGCGTTCCGCGAGGGCTATCCGGAGATCGGCATGTACTGGGAAAAGGCGGGGCTTGAGGAGGCCGAGCACGCGGCGAAGTTCGCGGAGCTGCTCGGCGAGGTCGTCTCCGCCAGCACGAAGGAGAATCTCGAAAAGCGCATCCTCGCCGAAAACGGCGCCACGAGCGGGAAGTTCGACCTCGCGAAACGCGCCAAGGCGCTCAACCTCGACGCCATACATGACACGGTGCACGAAATGGCGCGCGACGAGGCCCGCCACGGCCGCGCGTTCAAGGCGCTATACGACAGGTATTTCGGAAAATAGGCGGCCACGCGCGCGAAAAAGCCGGCGTCGTACAGACGCCGGCTTTTTCGCGGGCTACAAACTCTTCTTTATCCTCGATATCGCGCTTTTTTCCAGCCGCGAAACCTGCGCCTGCGAGATGCCGATCTCAGAGGCGACCTCCATCTGCGTCCTGCCGTAATAGAAGCGCAGGGCGAGGATATGCCGCTCGCGCTCGCTGAGCCCGTTTATCGCGTCGCCCAGGGCTATCTGCTCCAGCCAGTGCTCATCCGTGTTGTCCGCGTCACGGATCTGGTCCAGCACCATGACGCTCTCCCCGCCGTCGGAATACACCGGCTCATAGATCGAAACGGGATCCGCGACCGATTCCAGCGCGAACACGACCTCCTCTCGCGGGAGTCCGATCGCGGATGCGATCTCCTCCGCCGACGGCTCGCGCCCCAGCTCGTTCTGAAGCCTCTCCCGCGCCTGCATGGCCTTGTACGCCGTATCCCTCATGCCGCGCGAGACGCGCATTGACGTGTTGTCGCGCAGATAGCGGCGTATCTCCCCGATTATCATCGGCACGCCGTAAGTCGAAAACCGCAGGCCCAGGCTGATGTCGAAGTTGTCTATCGCCTTCATCAGCCCGATGCACCCCACCTGAAACAGATCGTCCGCGTTCTCGCCGCGGTTCAGGAATCTTTGAATCACGGACAGCACGAGGCGCAGGTTCCCGTAGATGAGCTCCTCCCGCGCCTTGGCGTCGCCGTCCTTCGTCCGCAGCAGCAGCGCGTTCGTCTCGTCGTTTTTCAGGACCCGGAGCCGCGCCGTGTTCACTCCGCATATCTCAACCTTGTCGGACATATCTCAAAAACCTCCCGGGCGGTAAATACCCTTTGAAAGTATTTCCCCGGGATGTTTTTTGTATTCATTTGCGCCCGCGCGGGGCGATTGCAATCCTCCGGTATTTTTGGTACAATGGCAAACGCGCAGACAGCGGCGCCAATCAAATCCGGTTTTTATATACGATGGCGTATATGAAAATAATTTTTTAAACGGAAAGGGATAAATATGATTCAGTACCAGAAGAACAATGACGTTCTCAACACCGCCAACCGAGGAAACCCCGCCGAATCCGGTCTCTGCACGCTCTGCCGAGCGGACTGTCGGGGGAAATGCGAAACGTGGATGAGCGCGCTTCGCGGACGCAAAATGCTCTACCCGCGCGATTTCGGGACCGTTACGGCGGGCAGCTCGAACATCAACCACATCGGCGTGTGCTACAACAACCTGCGCATCCAAGGCTACAACTACGGCGCGCGCGGCATCGGCTCCGCCGGGGCGGACGACTGCATCTTCCCGAATGTCTCCGTGGAGACGTCCTTCGGGAACGAGGTCGTCACGAAATCCCGCGCGCCGATCATGACGGGTGCCCTCGGCTCCACGTTCATCGCCGCGAAATACTGGGAATCCTTCGCCGTCGGCGCGGCCATCGTCGGCTTCCCGATAGTCATCGGGGAAAACGTCGTCGGCGTGGACAAGCTGTCCGTCATCGAAAACGGCAGGATCAAATCCGCCCCGGAGCTCGAGCGCCGTATCGGCGTGTATCTGCGCTACTACGACGGCTGCGGCGCCATCATCGTGCAGATGAACGTTGAGGACACGCGCAACGGCGTCGCGGAATACCTCATCGAAAAATACGGCGACAAGGTCGTGATTGAGCTGAAATGGGGGCAGGGCGCGAAGGACATCGGCGGCGAGATCCAGGTGACAAGCCTCGAATACGCGCAGTTCCTCAAAAACCGGGGCTACATCGTGGATCCCGACCCCACGAAGCCGGAGGTCCAGGCGGCGTTCGGCAACGGGGCGATAAAGTCCTTCGCCCGCCACAGCCGCCTCGGCTACACCGACCGCGACAGCTGCGAGGCCGTGCGGCGCGACTTCATGGATTCCGTCGCGTATCTGCGGAGCCTCGGGTACAAGCGCATTACGCTGAAAACGGGCGCCTACGGCATGGAGGCCCTCGCTATGGCGATAAAATTCGCGTCTGACGCGAAACTCGACCTGCTGACAATCGACGGCTCCGGCGGCGGCACCGGCATGAGTCCGTGGAACATGATGGAGACATGGGGCGTACCGTCCGTCAATCTGCACTCCAAGGCTTATGAATACGCATCCATCCTCGCGGCGTCCGGGCGGCGCGTTGTGGATCTCGCCTTCGCGGGCGGACTCGCGCGGGAGGATCACATATTCAAGGCGCTCGCGCTCGGCGCGCCGTATACGAAGCTTGTGTGCATGGGCAGGGCTCTTATGATACCGGGCTTCCTCGGCGCGAATATAGAGGGCGCGCTGTACCCCGACCGCCGCGAGCGGCTAAACGGCAACTGGGATTCGCTGCCGTCCACCGTGTCCGACAACCCCTCGGCCTCCCCGGAGGAGCTTTTCGCGGGCTATTTCGACGTGGAAAAGAAGCTCGGGAAGGATGAAATGAAGAACATACCGCTCGGCGCCGTGGGCGTCTGGACGCTCGCCGACAAGCTCACAGCGGGCTTGCAGCAGCTTATGGCGGGGGCGCGCCGCTTCAAAATATCCGAAATCAGGCGTTCCGACCTATTTTCCGCGAACCGCGAAACGGAGCGGGAGACGAAAATCCCGTACCTCACGGACACGGGCGACGAAACCGCGAAGATCATACTGGGGCTATAGGACTCGGTTTCGGTCTCATCGCCCGCCCCCCCTACGGCTCGTTGGGGGGGGCGGGCGGGGCGTCGATTACCGCCGTCCACTTCTCATAGTTGAAGTCGCGTCCCGGCACGCGCTTGTCGCGCCGCGTATACTCGTGGGCATTCGTCGCCTCTTGAATGTCGATGTAATACCACTTGTCCGGCGTGTTGTCCGGCCATATCTTCATAACCTCCGGCAGGAGGTCCTCCGGCGTCTCCGGGGCGCGGCGGAGCATACGGTTCACAAGCGTCACGAACTCCGCGCGCGTTATCGGGTTGTCCGGGCCGAAGGTGCCGTCCGGGTAGCCCTCCACCCAGCCTATCGCCGCCGCCGCGTAAATCTCCCGCTCCGCCCAGTGTCCCGCGACGTCGCTGAAGGTCGCCTCCGCGCCGCCCGTTTCGCCCATTACGGCGGCGAAGCGCACGGCCATCGCGGCGAGTTCCGCGCGCGTTATCTGCCTGTCGGGGCCGAAGGTGCCGTCCGGCAGACCGCCCACTATGCCGATTTCAGCGAGCGTGGACACGCCCGTGTTGAACCAGTCCCCCGGCGCAACGTCGGGGAAGCTGTTCGTATGCGTCAGTACGCCCTCGCGATAGTCTTCCGCGAGCAGGCGGAAGAACACGGCGGACGCCTCTGAGCGCAGGAGTTTGTTCTCCGGCTTGACAAGGCCGTCCGGATAGCCGTAGACGTACTTGATATGTTCCTCCGTGAACACCTCCGGCGGCTTATCTTCCGGCTCATCCTTCCGCGGCGTGTTCTCAATCGGGAAATACGGGACGGCACCGACGCGGAAAGAACCGATTTTCACGTATTTTTGCGCGCCGTCGGTTCCCGGATTCACGTCGGCTGTCCCGGCGGCGTTGAGATATATTACGTCGGTGCCGTCAATTGCGTAGTTCCCGCCGTCAACGTATCCGTCCGCCGGCTCGCCCGCCAGACTGCCGCAGCTGTCATAGTACCCGGCGCGGGCGTAAATGCCGTACACCCCGGCGGGGTCGCCCGCCTTATACGGCGTGTACAGCATTATGCCTTTCTTGTCGAAGCCCTCCTTATCGCTCTCCACGATTTCCCCCGCGCCTCCGCTTGTCCCCAGAACGAAGCCGTTGTTCTCGGTCTTGCCGCCGTAATAGGCGCCGTCGAACACGGGGCCCGGCTCGCCGACATTGATGTCGGGGAAGTACGCCAGGGGGGCAAGTTTCCGGGGGGTGATCGTGAGCTTTACAAAGGTGTTGCCGTCCTCCTTTATCTGCCGGGGCTCGTCTGCGCCGGAGACGACGTAAATATACTGAATTTTGTCGTTCTTCGCGACGTCCTTCCGGCTGTCCATACCCGGCTGCCAGTCCGCGCTGCCCTCCGAATACAGCGGCACGATGAAGTGCCCGGCGGCCTCCAGCAGTACGGGCACGGTCGCTTTTGCATCGTATTCGGCGGGTGCTGCTTCACCCTGCGTGACGGTCATCGGGTTGTGGTAGGCGGTGCCGTCGTACTCTTTTGTGACGGACGTTATCGTGACTTGCGGGACAATGTCGTACTGCGGGGCGGGCGTGTCCGGAAGCAGCGCCCACCGCGCGATGAACGTCGTGTTTTCCGTTATCGGCAGCGCCGCCGCCTCGGCGGTGGTATAAACTGCCTCGTCGCCGACTTTTTCCCAGCCCGTGAACGTCGCGCCGGAATTTTCTTTCGCGGGCGGGTTCTCTATGGGCACATCACCGGCCGTGGTCGAGACGCTTCCTTTGTCGTCAACGACGAACGACGTTTCGGCCGGGCTCGCGGCGTATTCCGTCGGGATGAACGTCACGACCCACTTTTGTATCGGCGCCCACTGCGCGTAAAGCTTCGTCGTTTCCGCAAGCAAGTAAATGCCGCTTCCCGGCTGATACCACTTGCCGCTTCCGCCCGCGCCGGTGTTCCACCCGATGAATTTGTACCTCGTTCCGTTTACCGTGGGCGCGTCCGGCCAAGTCTCAGCCGGTTTATAGCCCTTGACTTCGAGTGACACGTCCGATGTGGATTCTTCAAGTTTCACATCAGTCACGCCGGAGTTGCCCGGGAAGTTTGAGTTGTAGACAAGCTTCGCGCCGGTCTTCATGTACATCGCGATGAGGTACGTCGTCATTCCGGTTATGGGTACGGTATTGTTCTTGCCCTCCCCCGCGTTGTGCAGCTGCGACTCCGACTGCAGGGGGCGTGACGGCTCGTACCAGCCCGCGAATGTATAGCCGGCGGGGACGCTCCACCCGCTGCCGTTCCCGCCCACATCGGTGTAGTCGAGAACCGTATAGTCGCCGCCGATGTTTACGCCCGCCGGGACGGAATAAGACAAACCGTTTTCGTCATTCAAATCACTCAATTTGTCGCTCAAATACACAACGGTGACGACGTCGTACTGCGCGTACAGCGTGGCCGTCGCTGTTATTTTATATTTCTCGCCCGGCTCGTATGCTGGTTCGCCGGGAGCGGACGGCGCATCCCCGCCATCGGCGACCACGCTCCAGCCTTTGAACACGTACCCCGGCGGGGGCGTCGCGGCGGCGCCGAACGCCCCGGCGTAGGACTTAACCGAAACGACGTCGTCCGTGATGTGCTCTTCCGGCGTATGCGCCGGCGCCGTCTGCCCGGTGATGCCGTACGCCGTGAAATTCGCGTCATACGTCAGCTTCACCGACGTATTATGCGCCTCCCGGAACACGGGGTAGAGCGTCACATTTTCGGTGATTGCGATCTCCGCGCCGGGGTAATAGGCGACCGCGGCGTCGTCTTGTGTTGTTGTCCAGCCGATGAACACTTTGCCGTCCGCGCCCGCGCAGCTGACCGGGCTTTTCGCTATGGCGGCCGTGTCGGAGAGATATTTATTGCTGTCCTTGGGCGGCGCCCAGTTTGCGGGGGCGCCGTTTTTTTCGTACGTGACCGTGCAGGTCGTGTGCGCGGGTTTCCAGCTCGCGTAGACGCTCATATTCCCCGTTACGGGGATGTCGGGGGAGAGCGGCATATACAGACCGGGACCGACGGCGACGACCCAGCCATTGAATTTTTGGCTATCAGCTGTCCCCACGCCGTCGGAAACCGTATATTTTTCGGATGGCAGCCCGAGTTCTTCAACCGGGTCGCCGACGCGCTCATTTTTCGCGCGGCCATAGGCACCTATCGTCTCCGTCGCGCCCGCGTAGTCATAGACGCTGACGGTGTACTGTGAGGTTTTCCACTTCGCGAAGACCGGCAGATCGGCGGCGGGCATAGAAGCGCCCGTGAAATTGAATTTTTGCAGGAACCCCGCGTCGGAGTACCAACCCTCGAACGCGTAGGTTACGCCGTCCGCGTCCGGCTTTACGGGTTTCACGGGCTCGTACCCCTCAAGCTCCGTGCCGAACATTATACTTTCGTAGTTCAGCCCCGGACGGCGCGTGAGGGTGTATGTATCATCCGCGCCCACGAAAATCAGAGCCTTGCTGTCCCTGTTGTAGAACAGATACTGGTCCTTCGGCGGCGTGCCGGAGATGAGCGTGTACGTCCCGTTGGAGTTGAGCCTGTACGCCGTGGGGCTTACCGCCGTGAAGCCCTCTATGTGCTTCGCGTTGTACGCCGACGACGCGGGGCTGAACACGGACTGGGTGTATTCCCCGCTTTGGACGTAGTATTTGCTCCCGAGTCTCACGCCGCCGGTCTCGCCCGGCAGGCGCTCGAACATATAATGCACGGTTATCGTCGTGCCGCCCGTTATCCATTTGCCGTTCATCTCAATCTTGCCGTCAGTATCTGCCGTGGAGGCTATGGCGCTGCCGAGTTTGAGCTGTTTTGAGGAATACGCCACGTTATCTTTGGGGTCGGTGGAGAGCCAGCCCTGAAAATTGTAAGCGCCGACGGTGTTGAAGCTCGCGAGGTCGCGTATCGGCCAAGCGGTCGCCACGTCCTGCCCCAGCTTCGCCGTGAGCGTGTATTTCTCCCCGTCGCTTGTATACGTCTTTTCGCCTATCGTCATCGTCCCGCCCGCGTGGTTGATATTGAATTCCAGCGTATACGTCCGGCGCTTGAGATAGACGTTCACGACGGTGCTCCCGTCGCCGGAGAGGGTTTCGGTTGACGAGGTTATGAAATATCCGCCATCGCCCGTGTCGAGGTAGTTGAATTTGTCGGCGGTCTTGCCGGCGGCGGCGGTTTTCGCGGCTGTGAGCGCGGCTGTGATCGCGGTTTTGAAGCTTTCCTCGCCGATCTCGGTTCCCGCGTCTGTTTTCGCCATACCGCCCGGAGGGCTTGTCTTTGTCGTGTACTGCCCATAATACTCGTAGTCGGCGGTGTTTTGAAGATCCCCCGCTGCTATATTCTCTTTCTCGTTCCAGAGCATGATCGTGTAGTCAACCTTTTGCGGCGTCCATTGCGCGTAGAGGGTTGTGTCGGCGGTTATTGTGCCACTGCTGAAATCAAAATTACTTCCGGAGAAATCTTCGCCGGTTTTGGTTTTCCACCCGGTGAACGTATATCCCTCGCGCGTCGGGTCGGGAACGGGCTGCGTTGCTTGGCTGCCACTCGCCACGGACTGGAACGGCACCTGCGACCCCTCGGAATAGAAAAAGACATAGCAATGGCCGGAGCTTTTCATTGAGGGTTTGAGCGTGGTGTCCGCTATTATTGTGTTCGCGCCATCCTCGCCCTCGAATTTGAAATCGGCGTCGCCGTTTTGCCACTTTTCAAATACGCCGCCGTCTCCGGACTCGAACGCCGCCATTTCTTCCGTCGTGGGCGCGGGGACTGCTTCGTCTTTCTTCACGTTTTTCGTCAAGAACACGTTCCCTTTGCCGTCGAGGAACGACACAAGGTATGTTTCGCGGAAGTGCGCGAATACGCTTGTGTCCTTTGTTATCGAGAAATCGAACGGCACCGCGCCCGCGTCGCCCTGCGGCGCGGTGTACCAGCCGATGAACGCGGCGCAGCCACCCGGGTTGACGGGAATCCCCGGGACGGGGACGGCGCCGTCACCGCCCGCCTCAAACCGGCAGTACAGCTCCGGCGCCGCGAGGTTCCCGCCCTCGCTCACGGTATATTTTTTCACGGTGTAAAATGTCGCGTATACGGGCGCTGTTCCGTCCGCGAGCGAGGCAATCGGCGCTTGTGTCACAAGAAGCGCCGCGAGCAGAATTGCCGCGGCAATTCTGTCGAAAAAGCGCCGCGCGATACTTGAACCGCCGCCGGGGCGGCGCGTATCGCGCGGCGCTTTTATAATATTGCGTTTTGACGACTCGTCCGGTTTGATGTACATAGAGCAAAACCTCCGATGCGGCTTGATTTTTGTTTTATCGCTCCCGGAACGTATTTTAGCACGGCGCGCGGCGGCGCGCAACCATTATTTTACGAAATTCGACAAGGTTCGACGCGGGTTCCGCGCGCTATTGACCGAGCCGCTCTATTTCGTCGGCGGAAAGCCTTCGCCCCGTATCCCCGCCCGCCTCAAAACGGCCAGCTCGGGAACCATCTCAGCACGTTCGTGAAGTACGCGCTCGGCGCGGTTACGCCCGAAATCGCGGGGAAAAACAGCGCGAACAGCGCCCCCGCCCCCGCCGTGAACGACACTGCCGCGCGCTTGCCCTGCCGCCCGCCGCGCTCCGCGAGCGTATCGAACATATGGGCGAGCGCGAGCGCGAGGAACACCGCGGACGGGAAATAGTGATACGCGAACACGATGCGCTTAACGAGCATCCACGGCACAAGCTGTGACAGATAGCCGAGGACGATGAGGAACGCCCGCGCGTCCTTGTACTTGAAAATCCTGTACGCCATCGCGAACATGGCGGCAAGGCCGCCCCACCACACGAGCGGGTTCCCGAACGCCGCGAAAGAGGATTTCATCCCCTCTGAGGGATAGTCGAGATAGTACAGTATGGGCCGCGCGTCGGATATCCACTGGTACCACCACGAGGAATACGGGTGCGTGGCGTCGAGCACTCCTTGGCTGTGGTATGTGAAGGTTCTTATCTGCACGTCCCATATCATCTTGTAATAATCCGGGTCCCACAGCATACCGCCCCTTATGGTCATCCCCTTCCCCGTTCCGAACGGGATATAGCTCAGGCAGTAAATCACCGCCGGTATGAGGACGAAAAACAGCGCCGCCGCGAGCAGTTCCGGAATGACGCGCCGCCGCCCGCCGCCCGTCTCAAAGCCGTCGTCAACGCGAGAGAGTTCCGCGCGATCGGAAACGAGCTTCATTACGAACATCACGAAAAGCCCCGCCCCGGCGTAAATGACTATCCACTTGCACGCCGCGCCTATGCCGAAAAACAGCCCGGAGAGCGCGAGCGGGTGCCACGCGGCAGTCCGCCGCTCCCCCGCCGGCGATGCTATGTACCTGTACATAAAAAGGTACGAGAGCAGTATGAAAAACACGCCGTAGGTGTCCACCGTCGCTATCCGCGTCTGCGTGAAGCGCATAAAGTCAAACGCCGCGAGGAGCGTCCCGCAGACGGCAGCCGCGCGCTTCCCGAACATATTTTTCAGCATGACGTATAACACCGCGAGCATCCCCACGCCGAAAAGCGCCCCCATACAGCGCCAGCCGAACGGCGTCATCCCGAACAGTTCCACGCCTATGGAGATTATCGTCTTGCCGAGCGGCGGATGCACGGTTTCATAGGGGTACTCCCCCCGCACCGTTTCAAACGCCGTGCGCCCGTGGTAAATCTCGTCGAAATACATGCTGTTCATATACGACGCGCGGGCGGGGATCGTCTCACCCTCGTCGGAAAGGCTCTCCGGGACGCCGGAGGCGGAGATGAGCCCGTCCTCCCCGTATATCGCGAGCTCCCCGAGCTCTATGGGCGTCTTCGTGGCTTCAAAGCGCAGGAAGCGCGCCTCAAAGGCTTCCCCTGTCGCCGCCTCGCGCCATTTGAACAGATCCGCGTGCGTCTGCTCCATCGGCGTTTTGCCGTCCTCGCCCGCGATCTCCGTCCAGTTCTCCCCGTCCGCTGAGTACGAAAGCCCGTAAGCGCCCGTGTACAGACCCGTATAGAACATTATTTTCGTCACGCGGCGGGGGGTGTCGCCGAGTTCCGCCGTCACATAGGGCGCCTCGTACGTGAATCTGTGGAACGTGCGCGGCGCGTCGAAATCGCCGAGTTTGAAAAAAGAGACGGCGGCAAAAACGGCAAGTATGGCGGCAAGCGGGACGGCGTCCCCCCGCGTCATGGGATGAGAGACGAACGCGAAGCGGAAGCGCGGCTTGTATATTATGCGCTCTATCCATTCCGTCGTGCCGAGCCTCGGCGCGTCAACCCGAGCGTAAAACAAGAAAAAAGCGCCGATCCCGGCAATGGTGAGCGCCGTCAGCGCGTATGTGAGATTAGGAAAATTCATATGGACATCCCTTCCCGCGACAGGCTTTCGAGCTTGCTGAGTGTCGCCTTGAAATACCCCGGCAGTTCCGTTTCAAGCCGCACCTCCGCGCCCGCGCGCGGGTGGACGAAGCGCAGTTCCCGCGCGTGCAGACACTGGCCGTATCTCTTCGCCCCGCCGCCGGCGCCGTCCCCGGCGAGGAGCATCGGGAAACGCGCGTCGCGCCCGCCGTATGTCTCATCGCCGAGTATCGGGCGCCCCAGGTGCGCCATATGCGCGCGTATCTGGTGCGTCCTGCCCGTTTCGAGGCGGCAGCGCGCGTGGGTGAAGCCGGGGTAGCGGGCTATCGTCTCGTAATGCGTTACGGCGCGCCGCCCGTTCGCGCGCGTCACCGTCTGCCGCTTGCGGTCCGAGCTGTGCCTGCCGAGCGGCGCGTCCACCGTCCCGCTCTCCCGCGGCAGGGCGCCCTTCACGACGGTTTCGTAAACGCGCGCGAGCGTATGCGCGGAGAGCTGCGCCGCGAGCCTTACGTGCGCGAAATCGTTTTTCGCCGCGATGATAAGCCCCGACGTGTCGCGGTCCAGCCTGTGGACAATGCCGGGACGGAGCTTGCCGCCTATGCCGGAAAGGCTCCCCCCGCAGTGGTGCAGAAGCGCGTTTACGAGCGTCCCGCCGCGATGCCCCGGCGCGGGGTGGACGACCAGCCCGCGCGGCTTGTTCACGGCTATTATATCCGCGTCCTCGAATACGACATCGAGCGGTATCTCCTCCGCCTCCGCTTCCGACGGCTCCGGCGCGGGAAGCTCCGCCTCATAGACCTCTCCGGGTACGGCCCGCTCGCTCTTCCTCGCCGCCGCGCCGCGCCGCGTGACGCGGCCGGAGACGATAAGCCGCTGCGCCGCGGAGCGCGTCAGTTCCGGCACGCTCCGCGCGAGCAGGACATCAAGCCGCTCACCCGCGTCCGCCGCGCGCGCCGTTATCTCAATCAGCGCCCCCGCCCCCGGCATTTTTCAGCGCCCATCGCCGGATTCGGAATCGGCTTCGGCTTCTTTGCGCAGATCCCTGTAGTATTCCTCTAAAATCCGCTCTTCCGTAAGTTCCCCGCCGTTCTCCTCCGGGCTCTCCGCCGCCGGGGTTTCGGCGGCCGGCGGGGGTCGCCGCCCGCCGCGCCCCCCGGAGGGCAGGGCGGAGCGCAGCGCGCACAGGACGAACGCTATCCCGCCGAGCGTTATGAAAATGTCGGCGACGTTGAAAATCGCGAAGTTCACAAACTCCGGCTCAAACGTATCTATGACGCGCCCCGTGGCTATCCTGTCGATGAGGTTCCCGACCGTCCCGCCGAGTACCGACGCCGCGAAAAGCCGCGAGCCGCCGCTTTTGTTAGTCAAAATGATGAATACGAGCGCCGCCGCCGCCGCTGCCGAAACGGCGATGAGCAGCCAGCGCATACCCGCCAGCGCGCCGAATGCCGCGCCCGTGTTCTCCGCGTATGTCAGGCGCAGGACGCCGGGGAGCAGTTCTATGACCTGTCCCTCGCCGAGCGTCCTCTCCGTCCACAGCTTCACAAGCCTGTCGAGCGCCGTTATCAGCCCCGCGAACACAAAATACAGCATCAGCCCACGGTCTCCGCGCAGCGCGGGCACAGTTCCGGGTGGCGCGCGTTCTCCCCGACGCGGCTGTCGCGCGTCCAGCAGCGCGCGCAGCGCGGCGCCGAAGACGCGCGGATCGCCGCGGAAACGCCCTCTATCTCGCTCGGCTCCGCCCCGCAGGCGCCCCCCGCGCCCTCGGGGGCGACCTTCGCCTTGGATACGATGAAAATCGGCGCGAGGTCATATTCCAGCGCGTCGGCGTACAACCGCCGCGCTTCGCCTTCGACAAAAAGCGTCACCTCCGCGTCAAGAGGCTTGCCGATTATTTTGCCGGCGCGCGCTTTTTCGAGGGCCTTGTTCACGGCGCCGCGCAGGGAGAGGAGCTTTTCCCACTTGTCCGCCGTCCGCCCGTCGAGGTCAAGCCGCCCGTCGGGGGAGGGCATGTCGTTGTACAGGACGCTTTCTTTGTCGTCCGCCGCGCGGTGCGGCATGGCCGCCCATATCTCTTCGGCTGTGAACGCGAGTATCGGCGCGAGCATTTTTGTCAGCGCGTCGAGGATTATGAAAATCGCGCTCCGGGCGCTTCTGACGGACGCGCCCTCGCGGGCGTCGCAGTAGAGCCTGTCTTTTATGACATCGAGGTAGAAGCTCGACATTTCCACGGCGCAGAAGTTGTGTATCCCGTGATAGATGGGGTGGTACTCGTATTTATCATAGCTCGCGCGCACGCGCCGGACAAGCTCGTTCAGGCGAGAGAGCGCCCAGCGGTCAATTTCGAGCATATCCTCCGGCGGCGTGGGCGCGTCCGGGTCGAAGCCGTCGAGATTGCCGAGAATGTACCGCGCCGTGTTGCGGATTTTGAGATAAATGTCCGAGAGCTGTTTCAAGATGCCTTTCGATATGCGCGCGTCGGTCGTGTAATCGGTGGAGGAGACCCACAGGCGCAGGATGTCCGCGCCGTATTGCTCGATGACGTCCTGCGGATCCACGCCGTTGCCGAGCGACTTGTGCAT
>JAITJC010000042.1 GCA_031279125.1 Oscillospiraceae bacterium | reverse complement strand
CGGCGGGCGGGGCGCGCGTCGCGGCGATAGCCGCCCCCGTGCGCAATCTGCACTCCCCGGCGTGCGTCGCCAAAATATCCGATATGGAGTGCGTTCTGTCGCTCGCGCGGGCGTTTTTGCGATCATTTGCGGAGGGGTATTGCCCGCCATCCGGTCCGTAGGGAACGGCGCGGGACAGGGCGCGGCGGCAAGCAAACGCCGCCGCGCCGCGCCGCGCCGCGTCACGCCAGGACGGTGATGGAATCGTCCCCGTACACCCAGTCGCGCACGGGCGTCACCGTGAATTCCCCGCCCGTCCTGCACACGACTTTAGTTATGCCGGCGTTGATTATGAGACGGCGGCACATAGAGCACGGCGTCGTGTCCGTGAGAAGCTCGTTCGTCTTTCCGTTCCGCCCCGCAAGGTAAAGCGTCCCCCCCAGCATATCGCGTCGCGAGGCGGAGATAATCGCGTTCGCCTCCGCGTGGACACTGCGGCACAGCTCATACCGTTCCCCGGAGGGGATGCCCAGCTCGTCGCGGGTGCATTTCCCGAGGTCGCGGCAGTTCTTCCGTCCGCGCGGCGCGCCGTTATAACCCGTAGAAACGATTTCGTCGTTCCGCACTATGACTGCCCCGTATCTGCGCCGCAGACAGATGGAGCGCTCCGACACCGTTTCCGCGATGTCGAGATAGTAATTTTCCTTGTCGCGCCTTTCCATAATGGATTACCTCCTGTTCTTTCTCCTCAGCCCCATGATTATTTCCAAAGCCGCCGATATGACGGGGGGCACGAGCATAAACAGCAGGAGCCCCCCGGGTCTCGCGGCATCCGCGCCGCCCGACCAGACGCGAAACGCCATCATCAGCGCACCCCATACGGACGACACCACGGTTATTATCGTCATAATCTGAGATATGATTTTTATTTTCCGTGCCGCGGAAATCAGCTCGCCGAACTCCGGAAGCCCGCCGCGCCCGCATATGGCCGCCGCGCGGGAGCGCCCCTCGCGGCTCTCGTCCGCGAGCTCGTATGTGCTACGGATCGGCAGGATTTCAAAGTCCTCCATCGGGATTTTGAACCTCTGCTCTATCGTCATAGGCGTTATGTTGAAGTCGCGTACCGTCAAAAACAGGCGCGAGCAGTACCGCAGTACGCGCAACATGGCGTCCCTTATGACGCCGGACGGCTTGTAGTCCACGGAAAACATCGCGATTAGCCGCTTGCCCACGGCCGTGTACACGGAATTGCCGAGCTTCAGCTCATCCGGGACGCGCACACCGTGGAGGTTCATAAACGCATAGTTCCCCGCTATCACGCTTTCGCCGTGTATCATACCCGATACGCCGCCCTCGCTGACATCGAAATCCCGGACCGCGATCAGCCCCATCCCCTCCGCCGCGAGTATCTCCGTGAACTTCCCCGCAAGGCAGGAGCCGGACGCGACGACAAGGCCCGCCGTGTACCGTATCGCTTTTTCCGGCGTCACTTGGTCGAGTATGCGTATGCCGCCGATTTCAAGCGTATCGGGCGGGTATATGTCGCCGTCCGATACGCAGCAGCCGTCTATATAGAAAATATCGTCCGCGCCCCCGGCACCCGCTATCGCCGCGCCGATCTCCTTCGCGCGGCGCGCCGCCGAGCGGAGCGGCGCGGCGAACGCCGTCGTTGAGGTAAAAGCCGCGGACACGGCGGTCGTCGCCGCGAGCATGGCGGGGATATACGCGGCGCTGCGGTGCGCAAGCGCGGCGTACAGGGAAATAACGACGCAGAATATCAGCAGAAGCGGGGATGCATAGCCGTACGCCGTCTCGCATATATCCTTTTCGCGCAGGTTGTTGTAAAAGCCGAGCCGTTTCCCGGCGGTCTTTTTGAGCACGATCTTTTCCAGGTCGCGGCGGTACTCGGAAACGACGGAATACGGCTCGCGCGTCGCCGCCGCGAGTCTGAGCGTATCCGCCAGCGTGTGCGTATACACGCGCTCGCCCCAAAGCGCGAACGCCAGGGAGAACGCCGACAGCGCCGAATACGGCAGGGTTTCGCCGACGGAGCGGAAATCGTGTATCCCCGAAAGGACGGAGACGGCGCACGAGGCGAACGCCAGCGTGTCAGCCGACGCTCTCCCGTTCAGGAGTTCCTTGGCGCCGCGAATCAGTACGTCCGCGCCGAGCAGCATAACGGCGAGCTGACCTATGAGCAACACGCCTCTCGCGAGGAATATATTTCTCCCGATGCCGAACGGCATGACCCCGCCGCCCTCGAAAATGAGCGTAAGAACGGCGATAAACGCCGACAGCGCGAGCGCGGGGAAGACCCTTCCCGACAGAGAGTTGCACCGCGCGGCGTACTGCCTCGCGCGCTCCCTGTAATCGGGCTCCTCCGGCTCGTCCTCCTCCCGCGCTTCCGCTTCCGTCTCCGGTGCCTCCCGCGCCGCCGGGCGGCGGAGCGCCCTGCCGTGAGGCTCGCGCGCCCCGCCCTCGATAGCCTCCGTGACGGAGCGAACAATCTCCTCATCCGGGCTCGCGGACGCGTATGTATAGTTCTCGAAAAACGCTAAATCCTTGTCCTCCGCATCAAACGTCTCGGCGGCGCGCGGCGGCGGAGCGGGTTCGGCGGGTTCGTCCGCGGGCGGGGCGTCCCCCGATTCCTCGCGCACTATGCGGCGCGCTTTTTCGTCGAGCACGTCCTTGGGAGTCTTTCTTTCGCCTTCTATGTAGGAACTGCCCTTGTATTCAGCTAAAATAGACTCCAGCGTGAATTCTCCGTCTTTTGCCCCGCCGAGCGGGTTCGGGGGGGATCCCGCGTCTCGTTCCATAGCTTCCTCCGTTACCGGCTTCATTTTTTCAGCGCCGCGCCGACGGCGCGCGCTGTCTCAAAGCCTCGTATATCAGCACCGCCGCAGAGACGGACGCGTTGAGCGAGGAAAGCTCACCCGACATCGGGATTTTGACGGAAAAGTCGCAGTTTTCCGCCACGAGCCTCCCAAGGCCGCGCCCCTCCGAGCCTATGACTATTGCCGAGGGACCCGTGAAATCCGTCTCCCACAGATCTTTATCGCCGTCCGGGGATGCCCCGTAAATCCAGAGCCCCAAGGCTTTGAGCTCTCCGAGCGCCGCCGTGACGTTCGTGACGCGCGCCGTCGGCAGATGAAACACCGCCCCCGCCGATGTTTTGGCAACTGTCGCCGTCAGCCCCGCGCTGCGCCGCTTCGGGATGACGACGCCGTGAGCCCCGGACGCCTCGGCCGTGCGTATAATCGCGCCGAGGTTGTGCGGGTCGGAAATCCCGTCGCAGACGATGATAAGCGGTGGTTCCCCCTTGGAGCGCGCGGCTTCGATTATATCCCCGACATCGGCGTACCCCGTCGCCGGCACCGAGGCTATAACGCCTTGATGTGAGCGCGTGAGGCTCATTTCGTCAAGTTTCCGCCTGTCGGCGCTCACGACGGGCGTCCCCGCCTCCCGCGCGAGCGCGGCCACACGCGCGAGAGCCGGGGAGGCTTCCCCTTTGAGGATATACACCTTATCGAGCGGTATCCCCGCGCGAAGGGCCTCCGTCACGGCCTGCCGCCCCTCTATGCTACCGTCGCCGTTCAACGCTTTAAAGGTACGCCCGCAACGCGTCCGCCGCGTCGAGGGCTTCCCACGGGAGGTCGATATCCGTCCTGCCGAAATGCCCGTATGCCGCGACGGGGCGGTATATCGGGCGGGCGAGCCCGAGGCGCGATATTATACGCGACGGGCGCAGATCGAATTCCCGAACGATTATCTCCGCTATGCGCTCGTCGGGAAGGACGCCCGACGAGCGCGTGTCCACGAGCACGGATACGGGGCGCGCCACGCCTATCGCGTAGGCGAGCTCTATCTGGCACGCGCGCGCGAACCCCGCCGCCACGACGTTTTTCGCGATATACCGCGCCATATACGCCGCCGAGCGGTCAACTTTCGTCGGGTCCTTGCCCGAAAAGGCGCCGCCCCCGTGCGAGGCATAGCCGCCGTATGTATCGACAATGATTTTCCGCCCCGTGAGCCCGGAGTCCCCGACGGGCCCCCCCGTGACGAAGCGCCCCGTCGGGTTGACGTATATCTCCGTGGCGCGCGTCAGGAGATGCCGGGAGAGCGTCGGCTTGATGACGGTTTCTATGACGGCCTCGCGCAGTTCCTTTGCCCCTACATCCGGGTCGTGCTGTGTAGATACGACGACCGCCGGTATGGAAACGACGCTTCTGTCCTCCCCGTACTCCACGGTGACCTGTGTCTTGCCGTCCGGCCGCAGGAATTTCAGAATTCCGGATTTGCGAGCCTCCGCCAGGCGGCGGGCGAGCGCGTGCGCGAAGGATATGGGCGCGGGCATATATTCCGGAGTCTCATCGCAGGCGAAGCCGAACATCATCCCCTGATCCCCGGCACCCGTGTCCCCGCCGTCGTCGTAAGCGCTGTCCACGCCCCGCGCGATGTCGGGACTCTGCTCGTCGATAGCCGTTATGACGGCCACGCTTTTGGAATCGAAGCCGTATTCCGGTTTCGTATATCCGATTTCCTCTATGACGCGCCGCGCCGTTAGGGGAATATCCACGTATGTGCTGGTCGATATTTCGCCCATGACGAGCACAAGCCCCGTCGTCGTGACGCACTCGCAGGCCACGCGCGCGCCGGGGTCGCCCGCGATCATCGCGTCAAGCACCCCGTCCGATATTTGGTCGCAGATTTTGTCCGGATGCCCCTCCGTGACCGATTCCGATGTGAAAATTCTGTTTGACACGCTCTCTCCCCTGAACTTTGAATAGTATTTATTGCGCAAAACGGCTCAATGCCGCGAAGCCGTTTATTTGCCGGAAATCGTGACGCCCTCGAACGCCGCCCACGGCATAAGGCAACCATCGTCAACAGTCTCGCTGGAAATGCCGACGATGTTCTTCATCATATCGAAGATGTTCCCGGAAATCATCGTCTCGTTTACCGCCTCCCCGACCTCGCCGCGGCGTATGCGGAAGCTATGACGCGCGACTAAAGAGAAGTCGCCGTTCGGCGCGGGCGAGCCGCCAGTGAAGTCGTTCAGCAGCAACCCGTCGTCTATATCCGCCAGAATGTCCTTGACGCTCCGCCCGCCGGGGCGCACGATGGCGCACGACGAGCATTTCGCGCGAGGCAGTTTCGTTTTCAGCGCGCCGTAGCGCGAGAGCATAAAACTTGTTAGCTTGCCGCCTTTTATAACTTCCTGCGTTTTGAGTATATGCCCGTCGCTCATACGGGGCGGGGAAATCAGGCGCGGGTCGAACGGGTCGCATGTCACCGTGAGGCACTCGCTTGCAACGACCTCGCCTATTTTGTCCTTCCACGGGCTTATGTCCATAATCATAGGCCCGTCAGACGCGCCGAGCGACAGCGCCATCGATAAAACGGATTGGAAGCACTCCGGGGACAAAAGCAATTTCCCGGAAAACTTCCCTTCCATCGGCGCGGGGTCGAGCTGGCGCACGCAGTCGCCGAGGACTCTCCGCCCGTACTCGCGCGCGAGCGCCGGCTTGTCGAGGTCGTAGTCCGCATAAGAAAAGCCGCTGCCTGGACTCACCTTGTCCCCGTCGCGCGCGGCGAAGCCCGCGTAGAAGCGGTAGCTCCCGCCGCGCCCGTAATAGCGTGAGCCATTGGAATTCGCGTAAACGCCGTGCGAGGCGTTGAAGCTCGTGCCGAGCTTTTCAACGGCGATTTTCGGGTACTCGCGCGCACAATCGTCGAGGAATTCCTGTGCGCGGTCATAGAGCTTTTCCGGGACGCCCTCACGGGGGCCGAGCTCATAGTCATAGTCGCCGAAGCCCTCCGCTATGACCTCCGCCTCGTCCGGCTCGGCCACCTCCGCGGCCTCGATGGCGCTCCTCACGGCCAAATCCACGCTTTCGCCGTCTATGCCGTTCATCGCGTAGTTCCCGCGCCGCCCGCCGACGAGCGCGCGGATGGATATGCTCGCCCCGATGGACGTCTGCATGAGAGACATTACGCCGTAGTCGGCCTGCAAACCGTCGGAGCATCCGTAGCTCACTGATACGTCCGCGCCGTCCGCGCCGAGCTTTTTCAGCTCCGAGAGCGCGTACTCCGCCACCCCCATCAGCTTGGTCTTCATCGATTTTCCTCCTTTTCGGTCGCGGCAATCATCTGCCGCCGACTGTGATTTTGCATTTTACAGACGCCCCGCCCATGCCAACGGGCATACTCTGACCCGATTTGCCGCAAGAGCCGCCGCCGAGCCAGCGCAGTTCGTCCGAGACCATCGTGACTGTTTTCAGCATATCGAATGCCACCCCGGAGACGGTCGTGTCGCGGATCGCCCTGCCGAGCTTGCCCTTTTTGATCTCATACCCCATCGTGACGCTGAACATAAACTCGCTCGTGAGGTCGGCGGAGCCGTTCCCTGTCTGGACGAGGAAGTACCCGTCGTCCACGGAGGATATCATGTCCTCCAGCTTATCCTTCCCGGGCAGTATCGCCGTGTTTCGCATACGCACGATGGGCTCTGCCGCATAGGATTCCGCGCGCGCGTTACCCGTCGGCTCCGCGCCGAAAAACCGCGCCGTGTCGCGGCTGTGCATAAATTCCCGCAACACGCCGTTTTCGATGATTTTCACATCTCTCGCGGCTGTTCCCTCGTCGTCCGCGAGGACGTTCTGAGGCAGAGCCTCGCCATATGCCGTGTTCGCGAAGTCCGTTATGCTGACAAGCTCGCTCGCGACCGTTTTGCCGAGGTTCGCCCCCGCGACGCTGCCCGCGCGGACGAGATCCGCCTCCGTAGGATGCCCTATCGCCTCATGCGCGAGCATACCGCCGAGGTTCGAGTCTATTATGACCTCGCGCACCCCGGCGTCCGGGAATACGCCCTCGCATTTTTTCATAAGCGTTTCGTACGTCTTATCGATTTTCCCGAACAGCGTTTCCGGGGAGGGATAGCACTCCGGTATAAAGCCTATGCCGGATTCGTAATCGATATACTCCACGACCGCGCCGTCCGGCGCCGGGGCGCAAAGCGAAAAATACACCATAGAGCGCGGCAGAATGGAATACAGGTCGGCCCCGTCGCTCGTGACGACGATCTTTTCCACCGCTTCGCTCTGCAATGACACCGTGCGCGCGGCGAGCTTGGGATACTTTTTGACTATATACGCGTCGAGCGCGCGCGTGAAATCCATGACGGCGCGCTGCTCCGCGTCGTTTTCGTTGGGCAGCGTTGCGAATTTGCCCGGACGCGACACGGGCAAAGGCGGGCTTTTCACGCCGAGCTTCGTGGAAAGGAGCTTCGCGTTGCGCGTCGCGGAGGAAAGTACGCCGTCTATCGCCTTTTCGTCGTACGTCGTGTCTGAGGCTATGCCCCAGTAGCCCCCGTCGTACACGCGCGCCGACAGCCCGCCGCCGACGCTGAATGAGTTCCCCCTGACGTTGCCCGACTGGATAGATACGCCGCGCGACAAATTCCGTTGCGCGCGCAACACCGTTTGGCCTGAGAGCTTTGATTTATATACGCTTAGTAAGTCCTGAAGCAAGGTAGTGCGCCTCCTTTTTTATATCCCCGAGGCCCGTTCGGGCGGGCACCGCGAATTATATATGCGGATATTATATCAGGTTCGACATAAATTACAAGGTTTTTACCGCGAATTCCCCTCTTTCCCGCATCGGGACGTATTTTTTCTCCGGCGCTATCGCCTTATACGCCGGTCTTATTATCCTGCCCCGCCCCCAGCCGTCGCCCCAAAGCTCCTCTATCCTGTGGGCGCAGAGGCTTGCCATCCGCGCGACGGCGAACAGCGGGGCGTACAAATCCCTCGGTATCCCAAGCATTTTGTAAACGAAGCCGGAGTACAGATCCACATTGGCGCAGAGCGTTTTCGGCGTATGTCCGGATGCGGAGAACACCTCCGGCGTCAGCCTCTCCACGGCTTCGATAAGCTCCAGCTCGCCTGACATGCCCTTTTTCTCAGCTATAGCGCGGGCGGTCTCTTTGAGCAGCGCGGCGCGAGGGTCGGAGAGCGTATATATCGCGTGGCCCATGCCGTATATTTTCCCGTCGCCGCTCCCCGCCTCCATTCTCAGGATTTTCGAGAGACAGCGCTTGAGCGCCTCGTCGTCCGTCCGATCCCCGGCGGCGCGCCCGATGTATTCCAGCATATCCTCCGCGCTCTCATTCGCGCCGCCGTGCTTCGGGCCTTTCAGCGCGCCGACAGCGGCGGCGGCGGCGGAATATATGTCAGAGCCGGAAGACGACACGGCGCGGCACACGAACGTCGAGTTGTTCCCACCGCCGTGCTCCGCGTGCAGTACGAGGCACAGATCCAAAAGCCGCGCCTCCTCCGGGGTGTAAGCTCCGCCGCGCGTGAGATGCAGGAAATTCTCCGCCAGGCGCAACTCCGGCATAGAGCGGCGCAGATGCAGACTCTCCCCGCCGAAATAATGCCGCTTCGCGGCGTAGGCGCTGGCGGCTATGACGGGCACGCGGGCGATAAGCCGGAGTGCGCGTTTGAGCTCCGGCACCATATCCCCGCTCGACGTCTCCGGCTCCGGGTCGTAAGAATACAGCGCGAGTATGCTGCGCGAGAGCTTGTTCATCACATTGCGGCTCGGCGCGGCGAGAATCATATCCTCTGTGAAGCCGGGCGGGAGATCCCTGTACTCCGCGAGTATGCCGCAGAATTCTTCAAGCGATTTTTCGTCCGGAAGCTCCCCGAAAAGCAGCAGGTATGCCGTCTCCTCATACCCCGGACGCCCCTCGGAAAGAAAGCCCCGCGCGAGCTCGCCCAGATCGACGCCCCTGTATGTCAGCTTCCCCGGCGCGGCGACGCGCTCAGAATCCTGTATGTAATAGCCCCGGACATTGCCGAGACGCGTCAGCCCCGCCATGACGCCCGTGCCATCCGGATTACGCAACCCGCGCCTCACGCCGTATTCGTCGTAAGTCGAGCGGTCAAAACGCACAAGCGGGAGTAGAGCATCCGCGCGCTCCCGCACGAACGAGGAAATTTTCTCCGCCAAAAGACAGCCCCCCTGTTATCGAAATATGCCGCTTGACACGAATTAAGCCGGGCGGTCACAGCGCAGATAATATATGATTTTTGATGATTTGTCAACTCAACCGGACGGGCGGCCGAGGTGCGCGCCGCAATCAAAGCGCAAAAATGGGGCGGCCTGCGGCCGCCCCATTTTTGCAAATAATTCTGCTTTATTCCAAAGCGTCAGCCCAGCGGCGGATATTCCTTGTAGTCCGCCGGCACGGTCGCGCGGGATTCGTACAGATCGAGGTCGGTGACGGGTTCATAATCGTACAGGCCGCTCGCGTCGGGGCCATAGGCGTACAGATCCGTCCACTCGGTGTAGACTTTGTAGTTCTCCTTGTCGATCCATTCGGGCAGGAGCCGCAGATAAGAGTAGTTGTGCTCCTCTTTGACTATCGGCTTGCCGTCCGCGCCCGCTACTACCTTGCGAACCTGATACAGCGTGTTGAGGTCGTCTTCCGCGCTGAGTTCAAACACGTCGCCCTTGTCCCAGACGACAGTCCAATCCGGCCAGATCGTCTCCGGCGTTTTCCATTCGGTCATGTAAGACCACAGGGCGTTGATGAGCGGCTCCGCCATAATCGTCTGAGCCGTGAACATCGCGTAACGCGCGGACGATTCGATTCCGCTGTCCCACTGCTCTATGAGGCTGGAACCGCCGAAGGTGACGACGCAGGCATTGTCGTCGAAGCCCTGCGCCTCGACGGCGTTCGCGGCGCCGATGGCGAGGTCGTCAAACAGACCGTAGATGAGCCACACGTCTGTCGTGGAGGCGTGCTCCGTCAGCATCTGCGTGACGCCCGTCTGGGCGCTCGCCTGATCGATTCCCGGAAGGTCGGTGATGATGAAGTTCGACGGATTTTCCTGGTTGGACGGGTTGTAAGCGCCGAATTCCGGGTGAATCTCCGCCCACGCGATTTCCGCGCCGAGCACACGCTCGTGCAACGGGGCGGCGAGAGAGAAGTCCGTGGCGATGACCTTCACGCGGTCAAGCGGGACATCCGGATAGTTCTCAAGCCGCCAGGAGTCGAGCTTCTCTATCATCCAGCGCCCGACCTGATAGTTGTCGAAGCCTGTCGAGGAGCCGATAAGCTCGCCGTTCACGAACGTGTCGCCGTAAGCGTACGCCGCGCCGGAGTTGCGCGCCTGCGACATGCAGCTTATCCACGGGAGACCGACGGATTCGCACTTTTCGACGACTGTCGGGTACGCGTTCGAGTCGACGTCGAGAAGCAGACCGTCATACCCCTGGGAGGCATACGTCTCAATCGTCGAAAGGAGCTCGTCAAGACTGCCGCCGGTCGGGACGTACATGCCGGTGTAATTGATGTTCATTCGGTTTGCCCACGACCTGAACGCGCGGTCAAACTCGTCATACAGGAAATTCGCCGCAGAAACTACGTAGCCGACTTTCATCCGGTCGCTGTCTTTGGCGAACTCGGCGCCCTTGACCAAATAGTCGTACGTCGGGTCGAAGAAGCCCGGTTCGTCCGGCCATTCTTTGGTCGTGTCCTTTTCCTGTTCGATGTACTCGGGACGGTCGTCCGTCACCGTCTCGCCGCACGCGGAGAGCGCGCCGGCCGAGAAGAGCAGGCAGAGTGCGAGGAACAGCGTGATGGTTTTTTTCATTTTTTCTTCCTCCGATAATAAATTTTTGGATGTCGCTTATTTCCCGCCCGGGCGCGTGTACGCGCCGCGCCCGGGATAGAAACCGATTTTGGGACGCCCGGTATTATTTCGCGCCGGGCATGATCATCCTGCCGCCGCCGCCCGCGGATTTGATGCCGAGCTTTTTGAGTCTGCGCTTCATATTGAAGCCGTCCACCGTCAGCGCGACGACGAGAAGCATACCGTTGACGAAAAGCTGAACCCACGTGAGCGTCGGGATCATAACCTGAAGCGCGTAGGCGAGCACCTGTATGAGCAGCACGCCCGAAAACGCCCCGGCGAGACTCCCGGAGCCGCCGGAGAACGCGACGCCGCCTAAGATAGAGGCTGTCAGCGCCGTCATTTCCGGCATCGTGGTCGTCAGCAGCGCCGGGCCGCCCGCCTTCTGCTGAGACGCGAATATGAGGCCGCCGGCGACGCCGAGGACGGACGCGTTCACGAACAGCAAGCTCGACACGAGTTTCGGCTTGAGCCCGGCGAGGCGCGCCGCCGCCGCATTGCCGCCTATCATCAGGACACTTCGCCCGAATCTGGTGAACTTCAGCACCAGGCTGTACGCGAGGACGAGAACCGCGCCGATCACGAACACGAGAGGTATTAGCCCCTTGCTTGTGCTCGGGAGATAAATCTTAGAGATTTTGTTGAACGTTGCCGACACGACGGAGATTTGCATGCCGCGCGTGTACCACGCGGCGAAGCCCGCCCAGACGCTCGACATGCCGATGGTGGCGATGAAGCTCATCATATTCAGCTTGTTCACGAAGAAGGCGTTTATAAGTCCCGCAACGGCGCCGAAAGCGAGCGCGGCAAGCGCGGCACCGCCCCACGGCACCTTCATCTTTACAAGCTGCGCGAATATGACCGTCGCGGCGCTCGCCATGCTCGACAGGCTGAAATCGATCCCGCCCGATATGAGAAGCATCGACACACCGCAAAGGAAAACGAGGGAATAGCTGAGCCGCTGAAGCAACTCGCGCCCGTTCGCGAGGCTGAAAGCGACGGGCTTCACAATCGCGGTGAGTATGAGAATGCCCGCCGTGACCGCGAGAAGCAGGAATGACTTGGACTGAATCGTCCTTTTGATGAATGACTGTTTAGGCATAATATGAACTTCCTCCTGTCGCCGTCCCGGCTATATTCCGATGCGCTTGCGCTGGCTGCGCTGCGAGAAGTAGTCAAACGTCAGCGCGGCGAGCAGAAGCGCGCCGGACAGCACGTTCGTGAGATATGTGTTGACGTTTATAATAGCGAGGCCCTTGGAGAACGTCTTTATGACGAGCAGACCGAGAAACGCGCCGCCCATGCCGCCGGAACCCCCGCCGAACGATATGCCGCCGAGTATCGCCGCCGTCATCCCAGTGAACTGGTCGTTCGCCAACGCGAGAAGGCTCCCCTGGCGGGTGCGCCCCGTGTATATGATTCCCGCCAGACCCGAAAGGACGGAGCAGTTGATGAACAGGAAGTACGACGTTTTCTTCGCGTCTATGCCGGAAAGGCGCGCCGCCGTCGCGTTTCCGCCGATGAGGTAGAGCTGCCGCCCGAAGCGCGTCTTGGAGAGAAGCAGACCGTACACGACGAACGCCGCGAGCAGGAGCAGGACGGTGCCGGGAAGCTCAAAGCTCCCGATTTTCAGATTCCAGTCGATGATTTTCGTAAGCCCTTCGTTTGTGAAGTTGATAGTGGACTGAATCTGACCTGTCCTGTCCGTGGCCACGAGATACATTACGGAGTATATGACGCTCGACATCGCCATCGTCGCGATGAAAGGCTGGAATTTCAGCTCGTTGACCAATATCGCGTTGACAAGCCCGATGATGGCGGACAGAGCGAGCGCGATGATGATTGCCGCGCCCCAGTTGAGCCCCCACCACTGAATTCCCGCAGCGACGATGATGCCGCCGAACGCGCCGACGCGCGCCTGAGAGAAGTCAAGCGAGCCCGAAACCATCAGACAACCCGCGCCGATCGCGAGGAACGCCGGGATCGAAAGATCCTGAAGCGTCGTTTTCAGCGTGTTCGAGTGGAAGAACATGGCGCCGCGCTTGATGACGGGCGACAGGAAGCCGAAGCCGAGGATGAGAACCGCGAGCAGCACGAACAGCGTAAACGCCTTTGACCGCACGATCCGCTGGAGTCGGGAAACTCTCTGCTGTTCCATAAGTGAACGCCTCCTATTCCGACATCGCGAGGGCGAGGACGTTTTCCTCCGTCGCCTCTTCACGCGTCAAATCGCCTTTGATTTCGCCGTCGTGCATTACGAGTATCCTGTCCGCGACGTTGATGACCTCCGTCAGCTCGCTCGATATGAATATGACCGCCATGCCCTGCTTCGCGAAATCGCAGACCATTTGGTATATCTCCGCCTTAGTGCCGACGTCAATGCCCTTCGTGGGCTCGTCGAGTATCAGGAGCTTCGTTTTCATAAGCTTGTTTGTCCAGCGCCCGAGAATGACCTTCTGCTGGTTACCGCCCGACAGCTCCGCGACGATTTTATCGACCGTCGGGGTTTTGATCGAATAGCGCTCGACCTCGTTTATCGCCAAGTCCTCGCTCGCTTTCGGGTCGAGAAAAATGCCCTTCTTGAGCTTTGCCAGAACGGGCATTATGATGTTGTCTTCGATGGATCGCCAAAGGACGAGTCCCTGCTCCTTGCGGTCTTCCGGGCACAGCGCGACGCCGCGCTCTATCGCGTCCTTCGGCGCGCGGAATTTGACCGTCTCTCCGTCGAACTTGATTTCGCCGGAGTCTATCGCGTCCGCGCCGAAAATCGCGCGCATGACCTCCGTGCGGCCGGAACCGACGAGCCCCGCGAAGCCCACGACCTCGCCCGCGCGTATGTTGAAGCTGACGCTGCGCAGCATATCCGTCGTAAGTCCCCGGACTTCGAGCAACACGTCGCCGTATTTTTCGTTGCGCGAGAGGTTCGCGTATGTGTCGCCGATGTCGCGCCCGACCATCGCGGCGATGAGTTCCGGCTCGCTTGTCGCGCTCGTTTGAAGCGTCGCGACATACCGCCCGTCCTTCAGGACTACGATCTCGTCCGTGATCTCGAATATCTCTTTCAGGCGGTGGGACACGTAGATCACGATTTTCCCCTTGCCGCGCAGTTCCCGTATGATGCGGAAAAGCGTTGAGATTTCAGTGTCGGTGAGGGGCGCGGTCGGCTCGTCGAACGCTATGACGGCAGAGTCGCGCCTGTACGCCTTCATAATCTCAACCATCTGCTGATGCGCGATTGACAGGAACATCGCGGGCGTCTCCGGAAGAATCGGCAGCCCGAATTCCTCTATGAGCGCCACCGTGTCCGCCCGGAGCTTCTTGTAGTCGATGAACCCGTTTTTGGACGGAAGCGCGCCGAGAAACACGTTTTCCATCACGCTCATCGACGGTATGAGCTGGCGCTCCTGGTAGATTACGCTGATGCCCGCTTTGATGGCCTGCGCCGGGGAGGAGAGGGAGAGCGTCTCGCCGCTAAGGCTGACGGTGCCCTCGTTCGCCTGCTGGTCGCCGCTCATAATTTTCAGCAACGTGCTTTTTCCGGCGCCGTTTTCGCCCAAAAGGGCGAGAACCTTGCCGCCCTCCGCGCGGAAACTGATGTCGTCGAGCGCCTTCACGCCGGGGTAGGATTTGCCGATTCCCGTGAATTCAAGGTATTTATCCATCGCCTGTCCTCACTTTATGAAGAATGTCGGGGTGCCCTACGGATCCGCCTTGTGTACTTCATTACATGCACACAAGGCGGATTTTCGGCACCGTTGGCGTTTAGTATAACGCCAACGAAAATTCTTGTCAACAAAAATTTAAGAAAATTTTAAGATAATTTGTCGAGGCTGGCGGGCGGGCGGTGTTTGCCGCGTGTTTGCAAGGGAATTTATGATATGAAGAACGGTACGGTACCGCGCGGCGCTTGCTATTTGCGCGCTCCTGATATATTATGATCGCGGCAGTTGCGTCCGAGGGGCGCAGGCACGAAAGGAGCCTTGCGAAATATGAGGAAAATGAAAGCGCCGCCGCCGCCGGAAAAAAGGGCATCCCGCGCGCGAACCGGCATAGCGATGCGGCTGATAGGTGTCGCGTTGCTGATATATTTTATCGTGAACTCGATCCGCTCCGACGAATTTTCGGCGGGCAATATCGTGCAACTTGTAATCGTGACGGTTATGGCGATATGGGCCGCCGTCATTATAGGCTTGACCGTCGCAGAGCTCGTAATAAATCTGAAAAACGGCGCGTACGCGAAAAGATATTATTGCGAAACGGCGGAAGCCCCCGGCGCGGGCGAAGCCGGAAGCGCCGGATCGGAGGATGTCGCGCCGGACAGCGACGCGCATGGGGGCGGGGAGGCTTAGCCGCGCCGCGCGCGGGGCGGATAAATACGTAAGGAGTTTTGAAAATGCTCGGGAAGATTCAGATTTTCAACTGGAAAAGCAAACAGGCGCAGGCGGAGGAAGATGCCGCCTACGAAAGATGGGCGTTCCCCTACGGCGCGGCGCAGCGCGAAAAGCTCCAGAAGCTCTTGCTGGAGGTGTTCCCCAAGGAAACCGTCGCGACGACGCTCATACCGTTTCTCACGTGCAAAGAGATTTTTGAAAACGCCCGGCGGGAACTCGATACGGACGAGCTCGCGGCCCGGCGCCTGATAGGAGAGATAAAGAAGTACAAGCGCGTGATACGCAAAAACGAGATGCATCTCTACGTCGCGCTCGTTCTCGCCGACAAGGCTTCCGGGGAAACGTCGGAATATCCCGGGGCGGGGGAGATACGGGAGCGCGCCGAAGCACTCGCGCTTGACGCGGAACAGGCGGCGCGGAATGCTTGACGGCGCGGGCTGAGGGGGCTTAGATATGGTTTTTTCCGACGACATACTCAAAAAAAGCGAGATCGCCGTGCTGCGTCTGCGGGAACTGTTCCGGGGCAGCGGCTATGAGCGCTATGAGATGAACAACTTCGAGGAATACGAGCTGTACGCCGCGAACAAGGCGTTTCTCGGCTCGGACGACGTAATCACGTTCACGAATCCCGGCGGCAAGCTCATGGCGATGAGGCCGGACGTGACGCTGTCCATAGTCAAGAACACGAAAAGCGGCGCCGAGGGCGTCACGCGGCTTTACTACAACGAAAACGTGTACCGCCGCGTGGGGCGGGAACTGCGCGAGCGCGTGCAGGCGGGCGTCGAGTGCATAGGGGAGGTCGGCGTCCGGGAGATGAGCGAGGTCATAGCGCTGGCGGCGCGGAGCCTTGACGTGCTTACGGAGCGCGGCTGTATCGATATTTCGCATATGGGCTTTCTCGGCGCGCTTCTCGACAGGCTCGCGCCGCCGCCGGACGCGCGCGCGGAGATTCTGCGCCGCGTCGGGGAAAAGAACGCGCCGGAGGTGTCGCGCCTCGCGGCGCGGTACGATGCGGAGGCGGCGGGCGCGCTGGGCAGGCTCATCGCGCTCGCGGGGCCGGTTGAGGCTTCGCTCGCGGGGCTCCGGGAGCTTGTTTTCGACGAAAGGACGGAGCTTGCCGCGCTGGAACTTAGGGACGTCGCGCGGGATGTGGGAAAGCTCTGCCCGGACGCCGACGTCAGGCTCGATTTCTCCGTCGTCAGCGATATGGGCTATTACGATGGCATAATGTTTCAGGGCTACGCAGAGGGGATTCCGGAGGCGATACTGTCCGGCGGCAGATACGACGGGCTTATGAATAAATTCGGACGCAGGCAGGGTGCCATCGGCTTCGCTGTATACGCCGACCTGCTTGAGCGCGCGGAGGGTGCCGGGCGCCGGGGGGCGGGGGAGATGCTGAACATCGCCCTGCCCAAGGGCAGACTCGGCGAGACAGTGTACGGAATTTTTGAAAAGGCGGGCTATGGCTGTGACGACATTCCGGGCGGCTCGCGCAAGCTGGTGTTCGAGAACGGCGCGGCGGGGGTGCGCTATTTTTGGGTGAGGCCCTCGGACGTGGCGATATACGTCGAACGCGGCGCGGCCGATATAGGCGTCGCAGGGAGCGATGTTTTGCTTGAACATTCGCCGGGGGTGTATGAGCTCGCGGATCTCGGCGTCGGGCTGTGCCGCCTCGTCGTCGCGGCGCGGGAGGAGTTTCACGACACGCGCGGGGGGGCGCTCCGCGTCGCGACGAAATTCGTAAACGCCGCGAAGGGCTACTACGACGCGCAGAACCGCGAGATCGACATAATCGAGCTCAAAGGTTCCGTCGAGCTCGCGCCGCTACTCGGGCTGTCGGATGTCATCGTGGACATCGTGGAGACGGGCGCGACGCTGCGCGACAACGGACTTGTGATAAAGGACGTGATCCGCCCCGTCTCCGCGCGGCTGATTGCGAACAAAACGAGCTTCAAATTCAAGCGCGGCGCGGCGGAGCGCCTTGCGGAAAGAATATCCGGGATTGCGGAACGGGAGATGGGGAAATGATAAAAATCGCGGAATACAAGGATTTAAGCGCGGAGGAGCTTAGGCCGCGCGGCGCGTCGGAGCCGGACGTCGCGCGCGTCGTCGCGGGGATTGTCGCCGACGTGCGCGGGCGGGGCGACGAGGCGCTCCGCGAATACAGTCTGAAATTCGACGGCGCGGCGCCGGAACCGCCGGAGGTCACCCGCGCGGAGTGGGACAGGGCGGTAGACGCCGTGGAGCCGGAGATTTTGCGCATATTCGAGCGCGCGAGGGGGAATATCGAGGCGTTCCACGTCAGCCAGAAAAGGCTTGATTTCATATCGCGCGGCGCGGACGGGACAGTTGTGGGGCAGCGGGTGACGCCGATAGAGCGTGTTGCAATGTACGTGCCGGGCGGCACGGCGGCGTATCCGTCGTGCGCGCTGATGGCGGCGGTTCCCGCGAAGCTCGCGGGGGTAAGTGAGCTGATAATGGCGACGCCGCCCGGGACTGACGGAGAAATTAAAAACAAGTACATACTCGCCGCCGCGAGGATAGGCGGCGTGGACAGGGTTTTCAAGATAGGGGGGGCGCAGGCCGTCGCCGCGCTCGCCTTCGGGACGGAGAGCGTCCCGAAGGCGGATAAAATCGTCGGCGCGGGAAACGCTTACGTCGCGGAGGCGAAGCGACAGGTGTTCGGGCAGGTGGGCATAGATATGATGGCGGGGCCGTCCGATGTACTCGTCATAGCCGACGCGCGCTCCGACCCGAGTCTCGCGGCGGCGGACATGCTCGCGCAGGCGGAGCACGACGCGCGCGCCCGCGCCGTGCTCGTCACCGATTCCCGCGCGCTCGCGGAGGAAATATCGAGGGAGCTCGCGCGCCAGCTTGAAACGCTGCCGAGGAAGGACGTCGCGCGTCAGTCCCTTGAGGACAACGGGCTTATCATAATAGCCGACTCCGTACGGCAGGCGGTGGAGATATCCAACGAAATAGCGCCGGAGCATCTGGAGATACTCACGGACGACGCCTTTGACTATTTGGGGCTTGTGAAAAACGCCGGCTCGATTTTCCTGGGGCGGCACACGCCGGAGGCGCTCGGGGACTATCTCGCGGGGCCGAGCAACACGCTCCCCACGCTCGGAATGTCGCGCTTCGCCTCTCCGCTGTCAGTGGACGATTTCACAAAACGCTCGTCGTTCACGTATTTCGGGGCGTCCGCGCTCGCCGCCGTCGGGCGCGACGTCATGGCGTTCGCCGAGCTGGAAGGGTTCTCCGCGCACGCGCGCTCCGTCGGGCGGCGCGTGGGGGAACGCCGGGAATGAGCGTTTTTTTGAGCCGGGAGAGGCGTCGCCTCGCGCCATACGCGCCGGGGGAGCAACCGCGCGGGGAAAAGCTCATAAAGCTCAACACAAATGAAGCGCCGTACTCGCCGCCGCAAAGCGTCCTCGACGCCGTGTCCGCCGCCGCGGGCGGGCTGAACCTGTATCCCGATCCGGAGGGAGCGGAACTGCGGGCGGCGCTTGCCGTGTACCACGGCGTTTCGCCGCGGAACATATCGCTCGGAAACGGCTCGGACGAGACGCTGGCGTTCGCGTTCGCAGCTTTCGGCGGCGCGGAGGCCGCGTTCGCGTTCCCGGATATAACATACGGCTTTTATCCCTCTCCGGCCGCGCTGTACGGCGTCCCGTACACAGAAATCCCCGTGGACGCCTCGCTGAAAATCCGGGCGGAGGACTATGTCGGAATCGGGAAAAACATCGTCCTCGCGAATCCGAACTCCCCGACGGGGGAGGTATTGCCCATGGCGGATATCGAGCGCGTCGCGGAGTCCAATCCCGGACGCGCTGTGATTATCGACGAGGCTTACGCGGACTTCTGGGGAAGCTCCGCCGCTCCGCTTACGAAGCGTTTTGAAAATCTGCTCGTCGTGCGGACGTATTCCAAATCGCGCTTTCTGGCGGGGGCGCGGCTCGGATACGCCGTCGGGGACGAGGGGCTGATAGGGGACATTGAAACGGTGAGATACAGCTTCAACCCCTACAACCTCAATTCAATGACGCTCGCCGCCGGCATCGGGGCGCTGAAAGAGGAGACGTACTACAAAGAGCGCTGGCGCGAAATCGCGGAGACGCGCGACGAAACGCAGGAGGCGCTCCGGGAGCTCGGCTTTGTAACGACGCGGTCGATGGCGAACTTCGTATTCGCGCGGCATGAAAGCGTACCGGGCGCGGAGCTTATGGCGTGTCTGCGGGAGCGCGGGGTGCTCACGCGATCGCTCGGGCGGGAGCGGGCGCGCCCGTGGCTGCGCGTGACCGTCGGTACGCCGGAGCAGATGAAAACGTTCGTCGGCGCGGCGGCGGACGCGATTAAAACATATTGCTCTTAAAAAAACGGGAAAGGTCGGAACGATTATGCGAACGGCGGAAATAAAGCGCAAGACGGCGGAGACGGATATAGCGCTGTCACTGAACCTCGACGGCGGGGGCAGGGGGGAAATTGACACGGGCATCGGGTTTTTGGACCATATGCTGACGCTTTTCGCGAGGCACGGGTGCTTTGATCTCGCGCTGAAATGCGACGGGGACAGATATGTGGACGACCACCACAGCGCGGAGGATATAGGCATCTGCCTCGGCGCGGCGTTCGCGGAGGCGATAGGCGGCGGCGCGGGCATCGCGCGGTACGGGGATGTCATACTGCCGATGGACGAAGCGCTTGTGCTCGCGGCGGCGGATATTTCCGGGCGCGGGATGCTGGAGTTCGAGCTTCCGGCGGGCGCGCCGAAGGTCGGGAGTTTCGACACGGAACTTGTGCGCGAGTTTTTCATCGCGTTCGCGCGGCGCGCGGGCGTCACCTTGCACATAAAAAAGCTCGCCGGGACGAACGCGCATCACATCATAGAAGCGTGCTTCAAGGCGGCGGCGCGCGCGCTTTCAGAGGCGGCGGCGATCGATGCGCGGCTCGGCGGGGAGCTTCCGTCCACAAAGGGGACGCTGTACGAAGGAGGGGGGAAGGCTTGACCGCCATAATAGATTACGGCGTGGGGAATCTGTTTTCCCTGCGCTCGTCGCTCGAATTTATCGGGGAGCGCGCCGCCGTGACGCGCGAAGCGGGGGATATACGCGGCGCGGACAGGGTCATACTGCCCGGCGTCGGCGCGTTCGGCGACGCGGCGGACAAGCTGAACGAAAGCGGTCTGCGCGGGGTGGTACTCGAAACGGCGGCGGCGGGCAAGCCGCTGCTCGGCATCTGTCTCGGTATGCAGCTGCTTTTTGACAGAGGGTTTGAGTACGGGGAGCACCGGGGGCTCGGTCTGATACCGGGAGAGGTCGTGCCGATAGGCTCCGTCGTTCCGGAGAGCTGTAAAATCCCGCACATCGGCTGGAACGCGCTCAAATTTCCTGAAGGGCGGGAAAAAAGCCCGATTTTCAAGTATACGAACGCGGGGGACTGCGTGTATTTCGTACATTCGTTTTACGGAGCGTCGCCTTCGGGCGGCTTGCCGGAGGATACGGCGGCGACGGCGGAATACGGCGCGGAGCTGACAGCCGCCGTCGCGCGGGGGAGCGTTTACGGCACACAGTTCCACCCCGAAAAGAGCGGCGGCGTCGGGCTGGGTATATTGAAAGCGTTTTGCGAGCTGTAGGAGGCGGAGACGCGATGAAAAACGGATGCTCCGCCTGTCACTCCCGCAGGGAAATCATCAGCGCGGCGATGTCGGCGGGGGACACGCCGGAGATGCGCGCGGCCTGCCCCAGGCTTGCGGGGCGTACGCGGTCGAGCTTCTGCCGCGCCTCCAACCGCAGGCCGTTTATCGCGAAGTAGTCTATGCCGTCCGGGATCGGGCGGCTTTCCATTTTCCGCGCCTCCTCCAGCTGCCGCCGCTGCCGCTTTATGTACCCCTCGTACTTGACCGCGATTTCCGCCGCCTCGCGGATGGCGGCGGGGAGCGGCGCGAAGCCGGGGTCAAGCTCCCGCAGATGTTCATACGCGACCCGCGGGCGGCGCAGCAGGGACGCGAGCGAGGTTCCCGACGGCGGCGGCACCTCCCCGAGAGCGAGAAGCGTCTCGCGAAGCGCGTCAGACGGGGGGATATGCGTGTTTTCGAGTCGGGCGATTTCCCGCTCCACGGAGTGGTATTTCTCCAGAACGCGCGCGTGACGCTCCTCCGGGACGAGGCCGGCGCGCCGGCCGTATCCGGACAGCCGCAGGTCCGCGTTGTCCTGCCGGTGCAGCAGACGGTATTCCGTGCGGGACGTCATCATGCGGTAAGGTTCCTCCGTGCCGCGCGTGACGAGGTCGTCGATCAAAACGCCGATATAGCCGCTCTCCCGCGTCAATATTAGCGGCTTTTCGTTTTTCAGCTTCAGCGCGGCGTTCAGCCCCGCGACGAGACCCTGCGCCGCCGCCTCCTCATAGCCGGAGGTGCCGTTGAACTGCCCCGCGCCGTACAGCCCGCCGACGCTTTTCGTCTCCAGTGTCGGCAAAAGCGCGAGGGGATCCACGCAGTCGTATTCTATCGCGTAAGCCGGGCGCTGGATTTCCGCGTTTTCAAGCCCCCGGAGCGTCCGGAGCATTTCGATCTGCACGTCCTCCGGCATGGAGGAGGAAAAGCCCTGGATATACAACTCCTCCGTGCCGAGGCCCATAGGCTCTATGAAAATCTGGTGGCGCGGCTTGTCCGGGAAGCGCACGACCTTGTCCTCAATCGACGGGCAGTAGCGCGGGCCGGTTCCCTCGATTATGCCGGAAAACAGCGGAGAGCGGCGCAGATTCGCGCGTATGACCTCGTGCGTGCGCTCGTTTGTGTACGCCAGATGGCACACGGCGCTGTTTGAAAGCGCCCCATCCGTATCGAAGGAGCATGGGGAGGGGTTTTCGTCGCCGCGCTGAAGTTCCAGCTTAGAGAAATCCACGCTTCGGGCGTTGACGCGCGGCGGGGTGCCGGTCTTGAAGCGGCGGAGCGGCAGTCCGAGAGCTCGGAGACGCCCGGACAGCTCCGTCGCGGCGAACATTCCGTCAGGACCGCCCTCGCGAACCGCTTCCCCGGCGATTGTGCGTCCCGCGAGGTACGTACCGGAGCAGATGATGGCCGCGCGGACGGAATACACGGCGCCTGTCCGCGTCACAACGCACGTTACGCGCGGCTTGCCTCCGGAGCCCGCATCCGTCAGGATGTCCGCGATTTCCGCCTGTCTGAGATACAAGTTCTCTTGAAGCTCCAGCGTGTGCTTCATTACGCGCTGGTATTCCCGCCTGTCCGCCTGGACGCGCAGGGAATGTACGGCGGGACCTTTGCCGAGGTTGAGCATACGGTATTGGATAGCCGCGCGGTCGGCGGCGCGCGCCATCTCCCCGCCGAGCGCGTCAATCTCCCGCACGAGCTGGCCCTTGCCCGTGCCGCCTATCGCGGGGTTGCAGGGCATATTGCCCACGGCGTCGAGATTTATCGTGAAGCAGACGACGCGCAAACCGAGACGCGCCCCCGCGAGCGCGGCCTCTATCCCCGCGTGTCCCGCGCCGATGACGGCTATATCGTACGTTCCGGCGTCAAAGCGCATTCCGCTGCCCCCTTTTTCGAATATATTATAGACCGAACGTTGCAAATTGCAATAGCAGGGGCGATGTCTCCGGGCGACCGCGGCCCTCGTCGTGCGACGTCGGCCGCGCGGTGAAACGCGACCGCGAACAGCGCCCCTACTCCATTGCGGGCGGGGTTTTCCACTCCGCGCCGCCCGCGCGCCGTCCGGCGTCCGGATAGGCGAGGTTGTACAGATCGGTGGCGGAGGCTTCTATCTCCATCATGCGGGCGGCGTCCCCGCCGAGGCGGAGCGCGTCCGACGGCCTTGTAATCACGGGGAGGCTCGCGCGTCCGCTCATTTCGCGCAAAAGCGCGCGCCCGATCCCGTTCGCGGCGAGCGCGCGTATATACGGGGGCGCCCCCGGCAGACCGTCCCGGAGCCCGAGCGCGGAGCGCATCAGAAAGCGTCTGACGCGGCTGTGCGCGTAACGCTTGGTCTTTACGGCGGCGGCGGCGGCTTCAAGGCTCCCCGCCGCGCGGGCGTATTTGTCCGCGCGCTCGGCGAGACCGTCACCGGAGCCTTGGATTTCCCGGAAAGCGCCGGGCGGCATAAGGCGGAGCCGCGACAGCGCGGCAGCGTCGAGCATTTCCGGGAACACGCATCCCTCGCCCCCGCTGTCCCGCAGGGCGCGCCGGGCGAGGGCGGAGGATGTCCCGCCCTCTCGCTTCACGGTGAAAAATTCGAGCGGGGCGTTTTGACGGACAACGGCGCGGATATATTCGATCCCGAGCATATTGTTGGGGCTTTTCAGCAACGCGGCCCCTGAGGACAGCTTGCCGAACGCGGTTTGCCGCGCCGCGCCGTAGGACATGCCGAGTCTCAGCCCGCCGCGCGTCAGTTCCTCGCAGGTATCCGACGAAAGAAGCTCCGCCGCCCGCAGGAGCGCTCCGAGCTCCCCGCATTCGCTGCCGAAAGCGAGAGCGCGCGCGACACCCGTCGCGCTGAGAAGCGACACCCCGGCGCGCGCGAAGCCCTCCGCGGAGGACAGCGCGAACGGCGTCGGCAGTTCAATGACGAGGTCGATCCCAAGGCTCAGCGCGCCGCGCGCGCGGACGTGCTTGGGGTATACGGCGGGCTCTCCGCGCTGTACGAAGTTGGGCGACAGCGCCGCTATCACCGCCGCGCCGGGGTAAGCCTCCCGCGTTTTCGAAATGAGCTCCCGGTGACCCGCGTGCGCGGGATTCAGCTCGCAGATTATGCCGACAGCGCGCATACCTCACGCTCTTTTCCGAAAAAATAATTTTATGCTTGAAATTTACGGGAAAAAGGAATATCATAAACGCAAATCGCCGAGTTGCGGCTCAATTATACAGTATTCTCAATATTATTTCAAGGGGTTCTGTCATCTATGAATGTTCTTATAATCAACGCGGGGAGCTCGTCGCTGAAATACCAGCTCTTCGATATGAACACAGAGGAGGTCGCCGCGAAGGGCGTATGTGAGCGCATCGGCATCGGCGGGCATTTGAAGCACACGCCCGTGTCGAACGGAAAGCCCGTCTTTGACGAGGATATACCGCTCCCGACGCATTCGGAGGCGATTTCCGCTGTGCTGGACAAGCTCACGGGGGCGGAGTACGGCGTAGTGTCGAGCCTCTCCGAAATCGGCGCCGTCGGGCACCGGGTGCTGCACGGAGGCCAGAGCTTTTCCGAAAGCGTACTCATAGACGACGACGTCATACGCGCCATAGAGGACAACATCCCGCTCGGCCCGTTGCACAATCCCGCGAATCTGATGGGGATAAACGCCTGCCGGTCGGAAATGCCCGGCGTACCGCAGGTGGCGGTATTCGACACGGCGTTCCATCAGACAATGCCGGAAAAAGCGTACACATACGCCATCCCGTACAGCTATTACGAGAAGTACAACGTCAGGCGGTACGGGTTCCACGGAACCTCGCACAGGTACGTCTCCGCAGAGGCGATAAAAATGCTCGGCGGGCGCGCGGAGGGCACGCGCGTCATAACGTGTCATCTCGGAAACGGCTCGTCCATAGCCGCCGTGAAGGACGGCAAGTGCCTTGATACGTCGATGGGCATGACGCCGCTTGAGGGGCTCCCGATGGGTACGCGCAGCGGGAGCATCGACCCCGCCATAATCGAGTTCGTGGCGAACCACGAGGGGCTGACGCGCGAAGAGGTTTTCGATGTACTGAATAAAAAATCCGGCGTTCTCGGCATCTCCGGCGTATCAAGCGACTTCCGCGACATTGAGGCGGCGGCCGAAGACGGAGGCAATCCGCTTTCGCGCCGCGCGCGGCTCGCGCTCGACGTGTTCCGGTACAATGTCGCGAAATATATCGGTTCCTACGTCGTGACGCTCGGCGGCGTGGATGCCATAGTGTTCACGGCGGGGCTGGGCGAGAACTCAGCCGACCTGCGCGAGGCGGTGGTGTCCCGGCTCGGCGGTCTCGGCGTCTCGATTGACAAAGAGAAGAATAAAACGCGCGGAAAACTTCTCGACATCACGGGAGAGGGGAGTTCCGCGCGGGTGTTCATAATCCCGACGAATGAAGAGCTCGTCATAGCCCGCGATACGAAATCCATTGTGGAAGCGTGACCGCGGAAGCGTAAAGCGTAAAAGGAGGCATTTCCGGTGAGTATAATTACAGAAGTGAAATGCGCTAAGTGCGACAGGCGGTATTCCGCCGTCCGCGCGCGCTGCCCGTACTGCGGGGCTCGGCGCGGGAGTCGGGGGAAGCTCTCCGGCGGCACGGACAGCACGAAGACCCAGCTTGTTATCGGCATAATTTTTCTTCTCGCCCTGATAGCCGCCGTGACCGCGCTGCTTTTGACGAGCGCGGAGACGGAAATCGATTACACCCCCCCCCCCGTATCCGGAGACGTCACGCCGCACATTCCGGACAGCAACACGAATAACACCATTGACGACCCGGACGAGACGCCGCCGGAGGAGACGCCCACGCCGCCGGAGGACACGCCGCCGCCCGCGATTGAGTCTGTGGCAATCACGTACAACGGCAGGGCGACGACGGACTTCACGGAGTCCGTGGGCAGATCGCTGACGCTGAAAGCGAAGATAGTCCCGGATGGGCTTGACATCGTGCCGGAGTGGGAGAGCAGCAACCCGGAGGTGTTCGACGTGGTGCCGACGGATACCACGGGGCTGACCGTCAGTGTCACGATGATAAAGGCCGGAAACGCCAAGCTGAAGGTGACGGCCGGCGACAAGACAGCCGAGTGCATAGTTCGGGTAAAGTGAAGGTTGCGCGTTGATGAAGGAAACTGAAAACCGGCTTGTGCTCGTCCTCGATTTCGGAGGGCAGTACAAAGAACTCATAGCGCGCCGCGTGCGCGAATGCCGTGTCGCCTCGGTCATAAAACCGGGGCGCACGCCGCTTGATGAGATAAAAAAGCTCGCCCCCATAGGGATTATCCTGACGGGCGGACCGGACAGCGTATACAAGCCGGGCGCGCCGAAAGCGGCGGCGGAGCTTTTTGAGCTCGGGATCCCGGTTCTCGGAATATGCTACGGTATGCATCTTATGGCGCATACGCTGGGGGGGAGCGTCGAGCCCGCTCTCGTGAGCGAATACGGGAGGATTGATACGGAGATTGACACCAAATCCCAGATATTCGCGGGGCTGGACAGCCCGCAGATATGCCTTATGAGCCACACCGATCAGGTCACGCGCCTGCCGGAGGGATTCAAGACGGCGGCGCGGACGGCGGACTGCGAAACGGCGGCTATGGCGGACGAAAAACGGGGTCTTTACGCGACGCAATTTCACCCGGAGGTGGAAAACACGCCGCGCGGGACGGCTATGATACGAAACTTCCTGTACGGTGTCTGCCGCGCAGAGGGGGACTATGACCTCGGCGGATACAGGGCGCGGATGATAGAGGAAATACGCGGGCAGGTGGGGGAGAGGCGCGTCCTGCTCGGTCTGTCGGGCGGCGTGGACTCGTCCGTGTGCGCCGCGCTTCTCGCGGAGGCGCTCCCCGGAAGGCTGTACTGCATTTTCGTGGACCACGGGCTGATGCGCCTGGGAGAGGGCGACGAGGTGGAAGCGGCGTTCCGCGGCCGCAAGCTGCATTTTTTGAGGGTGGACGCCGGGGCGCGGTTTTTGAAAAAACTCCGAGGCGTGCGCGACCCGGAGCGCAAGCGCAGGATAATCGGGGAGGAATTCGTCCGCGTGTTTGAGGACGAGGCGAAAAAGCTCGGCGGCGCGGACTTCCTCGCGCAGGGGACGATATATCCCGACGTCGTGGAATCCGGCGCGAACGCCTCCGCGACGATAAAGAGCCACCACAACGTCGGCGGTCTGCCGGAGGATATGGCGTTCCGGGGGATTGTGGAGCCCCTGCGCGGGCTGTTCAAGGACGAGGTGCGCAAGCTCGGGCGCGAGCTGGGGCTCCCGCGCGCCCTGACGGAGCGCCAACCGTTCCCCGGCCCCGGTCTCGCGGTGCGCGTGATGGGTGCCGTGACGAAAGAAAAGCTCGACACCCTGCGCCTCGCCGACGCGATATTCCGCGAGGAGGTTTCGCGTCTGCGCTCAAGACCCGATCAATATTTCGCCGTGCTGACCGACACGCGCTCCGTCGGAGTGATGGGCGATTTCAGGACATACGGCTGCACGGTCGCGCTGCGCGCCGTAAAAACGACAGATTTTATGACGTGCGAATACGTCCCCCTGCCGCACCGTATGCTCGGGCGCGTATCGGCGAGGATTGTGAACGAGGTGCGCGGCGTGTCGCGCGTAGTGTACGACATCACGGGGAAACCCCCGGGGACGATTGAGTGGGAGTAACAACAAGCCCTGCGAACCGGAGAGCATGCTTCGTATTCATCTGTTGCAGGAGCTCTACGATTTATACGCGGACACCCCGCAAAACTCTATCGAAAAAGTCGTGCGCCGCGTCTGCGAGGCTGGTAAACTGACTGCGGAAAGGAGACCGGGACAATGGATATCCTCACCGAGCTCAACCTCGCGATGGCGTATATCGAGGAGCACATCGCCGACGGCTTGGCGCTTGACGACGTATCGCGCGGCACATCGTACTCGCCATATCACTTCGGGCGGCTGTTCTATTATGTCGCGGATATGCCGTTGTCGGAGTACATCCGCCGCCGCAAAAGGTTCCGGGGTTTTGGACGGAGGTGAGGCAAAACGGCGAATACGAGCGGCTTTTCCAGGCGTCGGGAGCGAAGCGCGGAGAGGACGGAAAGCATTGCGTCAACGCCGTCTGCGGGTACTGCGAGCCGGGGGAGGACACTTTCCCCTATATGATATGCGCGCTGAAAAAGCCCGGCGTCGGCGCGGACGGTTTCAAGGTGGCGCAAATCCCGAAGGCGGCATGGGCGGTGTTCCGCGGCTCGGAGCATGACGATATGGGCGCGGAAATCCCCTCGCTGTTCGCCCGCGCGTACAGCGAATGGCTGCCGTCCTCCGGCTATGAGAAGGACACGGGTCCGGATATGGAGATATACTACACCGCATACCATGTTTTTGTTCAATTTGCAAAAATTGATTTCCGTGGGGGCGGGCTTGTAGCACCGTGCGCAAAGTCTCCGGGCTGCGCGGGAAACACCTGCTCCGCCCCGCGAGAAACGGATTGTGTTTGCGGGCGCGGTATGCTATAATCCTTCAATTGAGGAGGGATTCGTTTATGCCTGATTTCAAAAAGGTTCTCGCGGCGAACCGCGGGGAGATAGCGATCAGAATTTTCAGGGCGTGCTTCGACTTGGGGCTCGGGACCGTCGCGATGTATTCCAACGAGGATACGCTGGGACTGTTTCGAACCGTCGCGGACGAGGCTTATATGATAGGGAGGAACAAGAGCCCGCTGGGAGCGTACCTCGACATACCGTCCATAATCGATTTGGCGAGGCATCATCACGTCGATGCCATCCATCCCGGCTACGGCTTTCTGTCTGAGAACGCGGACTTCGCGCGCGCGTGCGAGGCCGCCGGTATAAAGTTCATAGGCCCGCCCTCCGGCGTAATGGCGAAAATGGGGGATAAGCTCTCCGCCAAGGCGATAGCTCTATCCTGCGGTGTGCCCGTCATCCCCGGCGACAAAACGCCGCTCGCGGGCGCGGACGACGCCGTATCCCGCGCCCGCGAATACGGGTTCCCCGTCATTCTGAAGGCGGCGGCGGGCGGCGGCGGGCGCGGTATGCGCCGCTGTGACAGCGAGGCGGACGTCGTCCGCGAATTCACGCTCGTCAAAAGCGAGGCGCAGAAGGCGTTCGGGAACGACGATATTTTCATAGAGAAGTTCCTCGTCGAGCCCAAGCACATAGAGATACAGATTCTCGCCGATGAGCACGGAAACGTCCTGCATCTCGGCGAGCGGGACTGCTCGCTCCAGCGGCGCTACCAGAAGGTCGTGGAGTTCGCCCCGGCGTTTTCCGTGCCGGAGGAAACTCGGCGCAGACTGTGCGGCGACGCCGTTAAGATCGCGGAGTCGGTGGGCTACGTGAACGCCGGAACGGTGGAATTCCTCGTCGACAAGGACGGCGGGTATTATTTCATAGAGATGAATCCGAGGATTCAGGTGGAGCACACCGTCACGGAGCAGGTTTCCGGCGTTGATCTCGTGCGGGCGCAGATACTTATCGCAGAGGGCTATCCGCTCTCGCACCCGTCCATCGGGCTCGCCTCGCAGGACGACCTGCATATACGGGGCTTCGCCGTGCAGTGCCGCGTCACGACGGAGGATCCCGCGAACAATTTCGCGCCCGACACGGGCAAGATAACAAGCTACCGCTCCGGCGGCGGCTTCGGCGTGCGGCTCGACGGGGGCAACGCCGCCGCAGGTTCCTCCGTTTCGCCGTATTACGATTCCCTGCTCGTTAAGGTGACGGTCTGGGACAACACGTTCGAGGGCGTTTCCAAGCGCGCGGCGCGGGCAATCAACGAGCTGCACATCAGAGGTGTCAAGACGAATATCCCGTTCGTGACCAACATTCTGCACCATCCGGTGTTCCTCTCCGGCGACTGCCATACGAAGTTCATAGACGACACGCCGGAGTTGTTCGAGTTCGCGGGCTCGCGCGACCGCGCGACGCGCCTTCTCAAATACATCGCGAACATCCAGGTCAAAAGCCCCGACGCGCGGCGGACGCAGTACGACGAGCCCCGCTATCCCGCGGTCTCCGGGTCGCCGGGCGGAGGTCTGAAGCAGCTTATGGACGAATCGGGCCCCGAGGCGGTCAAAGAATGGGTGCTGGGGCAGAAAAAGCTGCTCATATCCGACACGACGATGCGCGACGCGCATCAGTCGCTGTTCGGGACCCGTATGCGCACGCGCGATATGGCGGACTGCGCGGAGGGCGTGGCGGACATTCTCGCCGATTGCTTCTCGCTTGAAATGTGGGGCGGCGCGACGTTCGACGTGGCGTACAGGTTTTTGCACGAGTCCCCGTGGGACCGGCTGGATATATTGCGGCGCAAGATTCCAAACATCCTGTTCCAAATGCTCCTGCGCGGATCCAACACTGTCGGATACACGAACTACCCCGACAATCTTGTGCGCGCGTTCGTGCGGGAATCGGCGAAGGGCGGCATCGACGTGTTCCGCGTGTTCGATTCGCTCAACTGGATCCCCGGAATGGAGATAGCGATGGACGAGGTTCTGCGCCAGGGCAAATTCCTTGAAGCCGCCGTCTGCTACACGGGGGACATTCTGGACGAAAAGCGTGACAAGTACACGCTGAAATACTACGTGGATATGGCGAAGGAACTGGAACGGCGCGGGGCGCACTCCCTTGCCATCAAGGATATGTCCGGTCTGCTCAAGCCCTACGCCGCCAAAAAGCTCATCTCCGCGCTGAAAAACGAGCTCGGTCTGCCGGTTCATCTGCACACGCACGACACGTCCGGAAATCAGATAGCGGCGTATCTGCTCGCCGCGGAGGCGGGGGTAGATATCGTGGACACCGCCATACCGTCGCTCTCATCCCTGACATCCCAGCCGCCCATGAGCTCTCTCGTGGCGGCGTTGCGCGGCATGGAGCGCGACACGGGCTTTGACCTCAACCGCTTGCAGGAACTGGACAATTACTGGTCCGACGTCAGGGCGCGGTACGGGGCGTTCGCCTCCGGGCTGAACAACCCCATGACGGAGATATATCGGTTCGAGATTCCGGGGGGGCAGTACACGAATTTGCAGCCGCAGGTCGTATCCCTCGGCCTCGGCGACAGGTTTGAGGATGTCAAGGAGATGTACAAGACCGTGAACGACATGCTCGGCGACCTCGTCAAGGTCACGCCGTCGTCCAAGATGGTGGGGGATCTCGCGATATTTATGGTGCAGAACGATCTCACGCCGGAAAACATCATAGAGCGCGGCGAGGCCCTGACATTCCCGGATTCCGTCGTCAGTTACTTCAAGGGCATGATGGGACAGCCCGCGTGGGGCTTCCCGCCGGAGCTGAGGCGCGTTGTGCTGAAGGGAGAGGCACCGATCAACTGTCGTCCCGGAGAGTTGCTGCCGCCCGCCGACTTTGAAAAAACGCGGGAGGAAATGCGCGAATTCCTGCCGAACCCCACCGACAGGGACGTCGTCTCCGGCCTCATTTACCCGAAGGTCGTGCGGGAATACTGCGAGCACGTCTCCGAGTACGGCTACATCGCGGGGCTTGCGAGCCATGTGTTCTTCGGCGGACTGGACATCGGAGAGACGACGAAGATTGACATTGAGGACGGGAAAACGCTCGTAATCAAATATATCGGGCTGGGCGACACGGACGAAAACGGAATGAGGACGGTGAACTTTGAGCTAAACGGTATGCGCCGTGAGGTCTCCGTGCCCGATCCCGCCTCGGCGGACTCCGTGAAGCACGTGCCTCTGGCGGATCCGGAGGACAAGAGCCATGTCGGGGCATCTATCCCCGGCATGATAGCGCGGCTTGACGTCGCGCCGGGCGATACCGTCGAAGAAAACCAGGTGCTCGCCGTCGTGGAGGCGATGAAGATGGAGATAAACATCGCCGCGCGCATGGCGGGGACAGTTGAGCGCGTACTCGTCGCGCCGGGACAGACTGTCAAGGCGGGGGAACTGCTTGCGGTGATAAAGTAGGCCGCCCCGTGCCGGATATGAGAATACGCGCCGACAGCGCGCGGAATTTGCGCTATAGCTGAAAGAAACGAGGTAAATTGCCGTGGGGCTGCCGGAAATAATCTTTATCGCCGCGGGACTGGCTATGGATGCGTTCGCAGTGGCGGTCACGCTCGGCTTGTCCGTTGAAAAACCGGGCGCGAGGGAAATACTCGCGCCCGGGCTGTACTTCGGCTTTTTCCAGGCGCTTATGCCGATACTCGGATATTTTGCGGGGTCGTATTTCGCGGACGGGATAGAGGCGTTTGACCACTGGATCGCCCTTGCGCTGCTCGGCGTCATCGGCGGAAAGATGATAAAAGACAGCTTCTCAAAAGACGCCGGGGAAGAGAATACCGGCAAGAGCGCCTTTGGGTTTGCACGGATGCTGGCTCTGGCGGTGGCGACGAGTATTGACGCGCTGGCGGTGGGCGTCACGTTCGCGTTTTTCAGAGTAAACATTTACGTCGCCGCGTCCATAACGGGCGCGACGACGTTTTTCATAGCGATATGCGGGGTGGCGGCGGGACACGCGTTCGGCGCGAAATTCAAGTCAAAGGCGGAGCTTGCCGGCGGCGCGGCGCTCGTCATAATCGGGATTAAAATAGTGCTTGACCATATGTTTTAGCCGCCGTATTTTTCCGAAAGCCTCTTATAGCCCGGCAGGGCGAAGACAAACGCCGCGATCGCGAGCGCGGCGGGTAGCGCGGCGAAAAAAAACATCGGGCCGTAGCCTCCCGCCCGCAAAGCTGTCCAGGCGCCTATCACGGGTCCCAGGAAAAAGCCCAGATCCATTCCGATATAAAGCGTGTTGGATGCGATGCCCCGGCGCTCCCGCGGGACGACGCGCATGGACATCGCCTGCACCATAGGTTGTGCCGCGCCGTAGCCCGCCGCCGATACGACGGAGGCGATAAGCAGTGTCGGCAGATCGCGCGCCGCGCCCACTATCAGAAAGCTCGCGGCGAAAAGCGCCATGGACGGCAGCGCGACGCGCGTTCCGTATTTGTCCGACACTGCGCCCATGACAGGTCTGAAAACAATCAGCACGGCGGCCTGGACGGTGAAAAACACGCTCGCGCCCGAAATGCCGCGCTCTTTCGCGAACTCCACGATATATGCGCTGTACAGGGAGTATGCCATAATCAGAAACATCATGATCGTCGCGACGGGCAGGGCGTCCGCCGTGAAAATATTCTTGTACCATTTATCCCGCAAAACGGCGCCGTCCTTTGCGGGCGCGTCCGGGGACGCGACGGCGCACGGGATTATGGCGGCGAGCATTACCGCCATAGCGTACAGGAACAACAGCCTGTAGCCCTCAAGCTCCCCGAAACGCGCCGCGCCGAAATCGCGGAGCCAACCGCCCGCGGCGGGCGCGACGGACATCCCGATGGAACCGCTAACGCCGTAAATGCCCATGCCGGAAGCCATTTTATCTGGCGGCAGACTGTCGCCTATGCGCGTGAGAATCAGGGAACCCACGAAGCTGTACTGCGCGCCGTTCAGGAAGCGGAACGCGATGAACAGCGGAACGGTCGGGAAAAGCGCGTACCCCAGGTTCGCCGCCGCGCCCAGCCCGAATACGCCGATCATGAGCTTGCGCTTGTCGAGCCGCGTTATCATAGGGCCGGAAACGGGACGCATGGCGAGCGCCACGCCGTAAAACATACCCGTCAGAAAGCCGGTGAGCCCCACGCCCGCGCCGAGTAACTTCGAGTATGAGGCTATAAACGGGTGCGTCGCGAAATGCCCCAGACACAGGAGCATATTCGCGAGCGCCGCACATATGAAATCCTTATTCCAAACCGTCTTTTTTCCCGCCGCCACAGGCAATCCCCCCGATTCTTTTTCCGTATTCTACACCTCGGCGCGCGAAAAAGCAACACGAAGCATATGGAATACGGCGAAACGGGGGGCGAGCAACCTAAAAGCTTACGCGCTTCGCGCCGATGTAGTGGTTGATGTAATACGTGCTGTCGATGCGGCTGACGACGACGCCGACGCGCTCTCCGGAGGCGTGGACGAATTCCCCGTCCCCCATATAGATCCCGACGTGGTTTACGCTCTTGCCGCCGGAGCCGAAGAACAGCAGGTCGCCGGGTGCCAGCTCGTCCTTTGAAAGCTTGACGCCGTCGTTTTTGTACTGCCCGGCGGAGTTGCGCGTGAGCGTCACGCCGAAGTTCTTGAACACGTAGGACGTAAAGCCGGAGCAGTCAAAGCCCGATTTGGGGGACGAGCCGCCGTACTGATAATCATAGCCGACGTACTGCAGGGCGAAATCCACAAGCGCGTTGCCGGTCGGAGAGGGGGCGGGCGCGCCGGAGGAGGTGCGCGCCGGGTTGTAGCCCGACACGATTTTCATATAGTCCGAGCGCATATAGCCCGTGGAGCCGTTTGATTTGACCTTATACCAACCGTTGTTTATGCCGATGACGGCGAGCTGCTCCCCCGTGTTGTACACGCCGAGAACCTTTTTGTCCGTAGAGGGGCCGGAGCGCATAAGGACGTCCGTCGCCGTGACCTCGCCCGTCGCGGAAAAGTTTTCAGCCGTCAGGATGTCCGTAAGGAACTCCGACTTGGCGTATCCGGTTTTGCCGTCGTAGTTTATGTAGTACCATTCGTCGTTCGTCCGTTCGAGTATGACGATGATGGTCTTGTCGCCTATGGTGGAGATTATATCGTAATCCATTCCGGGACCGGAACGGAGATTCAGCATAGAGGCGTCAACCGTAGCCGCGCCGTAGGCTATAGCGCCGGCTTCCGCAGAGACGGGCAGCGCGACCGCCCCGGCGACAGTCAGCGCGGCGAGCCATCTTCCGAGTCTTTTCACGGCGGTCACCTCAGTTTTCCGGCGAGCGCGCGCTCAAGCCAGACGGCGGCGACATCGACCGCCTCGTAAAGACCGGATTTTTCGGTCTGTTTGATGACGCGCTCACGCGAGCGGAGCTCGGAGTCCGTGAGCTGCAACTGGACAGAAACGCGCGACGGCACGTCGAGATCCCCGACGCGGCGCGTGTCCGCGATTTGCATCAGGATAATGTATTTGTCCGCCATGCTGCCGTAGTATATAAGATTGTCGCGCCGGCGGAGCGGACGCCCCTTGTACTCAAGAGCAGACTCTGTGACTGCGGGTGAAGACATGATATACCTCCGTTGCTTGTTGTAACGGGATTGTAACATATTGTTTCTCCGCTGTCAACAGGAAATCGTCGATTTTTGAAAAAAATTTTTGCGTCGGGGGGCCCCCACCCAAGAATTAAGTGGGGGCGCCCCGACGATACCGCATATTGTGTTTTGCCGATTGTAAAGAAATCGACCGGAAATCGGGCCGCGTCGAGCCGCCCACGCTACGGCACCGTACGCCCAGTCCGCGATCTTGTCCGCGTAGGTGAAGCCGGGCATCACGCCGACGCCGACGCCGTGTAGCCGTATGTCAATGTCGTCGGCGTGAAGTTCGCGATGGAGATGCTGATGGGTTCCGGCCTCACCGTCACGTAGCGCGACGCGGGGGCGTCCGCCGTCGCGGCGTAGCGGAACCTGTACCCGTTGTAGCTGGTGTCGTATGGGAGCGGGCCTATCTCGCTGCCTAATATCGCGTTACCGTAGGTGATATTTTTGCCCGTCTTGACCGCCGCGTATTGGTAATATGTGTCGGCCACAAGGCCCGTGATATTTAATCCGGAGCTCGGAGTCCCACTCGTCACAAACTCCGCCGCCAGACTGTCCGCGGTTGTCGTCGAGGGCACCCACGATGGTTTGGACGACGACGCTTCCCTTATCCGCGGTACGGCGCTGAGTGTCGGGGGGGGCGACAGCCAACCCGAACTTCTACGTCGACAAGAGCGGTAACGTCACCATGCGCGGCAGTATCGTATGCCTGTCCGCATACATTGCCCGCGGCACGCCGTAGTTTGCTATCGTGCGCCGCAGCATCTCAAAGTACCCCTGCCTGCGCCCGCCTCGTCCGCCTCCTGTGCGGCTTGTATCGACGCCGCTTCTTCGGCGACGCCATGTCCTCGCCCATAAGCACCCTGCGCACCGTAGTCCTCCCACGGTTCCCGTGGATGAGTGACTCGGCCCCTTTTTCCTCCACACCTTATCACTGAACGATAACAGGAAATGACTTTTTTGTTGACAGCGGCGGCGGGGGCGTGTATAATCGCTCTCGCGCTGCTATAGCTCAGGCGGCAGAGCGCGTCCTTGGTAAGGACGAGGTCTCCGGTTCGAACCCGGATAGCAGCTCCATTGAAACCCGCCGGACAGGCGGGTTTCTTTTTTGCCTTACAGGTATTTTCAGAGCCGCCGCAGCGGATAACGCGGGATGCGCCGCGCCTGTGGCGATGTTGTTCCCGCCGGGAGGGTTGCGCTTCCGCTGGCGCAAAATTCGCATTGAATTTTGCGCCCCGGTGCTGTACAATAGCGTATGCAATAAAGGCGCACTTCCGTCCGCGGTCGTTTTGCGCCGAAGCGAGACGAAAGGCGGGGTGATAAGGTTGCAAACGCGCAGGATGCCGATAGGGATACAGACGTTTGAGGATATCATAGCGGGCGGATACGCCTATGCGGATAAGACGGAGTGGGTATACAAACTGGCGAATGAGGGCAAGTATTTCTTTCTGG
>JAITJC010000088.1 GCA_031279125.1 Oscillospiraceae bacterium | reverse complement strand
AGGAGTGCGTGAAGTCCTTCGACTTCGCGGGGACCCCTATATAACGGAGCAAAAATTGTAATATTCCGCATTTTCCGGGGATTTATTCCTCGGAAAATGCTCTTTGCGAGCCGCGCACGGCGAGATCCCTGCTCTCGTGACTCGTTTGTGATGGCGAAGCCATCACAAACGAAATTATTCGTCACGGTCGCGTTCCGGGATGTCCGGAACAATAGAGCTCCGCATCCGTACCGCAGCGCTCCTTGAGCGCGCGCGATATCGCCATCGCGCGCAGTATCCGCGAGCGCGCGGCCCCGGCGGCCGCCGGATCTCCGACGAACCGCCGCTCCGCTTCGCTCCGCGTCGTCTCGAGCGGGACTATTCCGTCCCGGCGGCACAGCTTGTCAGCCAGATATACGAGCGCCGTCTCGTCAATCGCGTCATGCCCCGGCGGCAGTTCCATGTGGGCCCCCGCGACGATGGCCGCGTCGGGGTATCCGAGCGAGAGAAGCAGCGACAGTCCCTCTCTGTCGTGTTCGGGCTTGCCCCTGCAAATGTCGTGCAGCAGACCGGCCGACCGCAGCAGTCCAACGTCCAACCCGGCGCCCGCCCTGTTCGCGCTCTCCCCCAGCAGACAGGCGAGATCCGCAACCGCCCGGCTGTGCCTGACGACGTCCGCGCCGGCGCTCCGGCTTTCGAGCAGCGCGAGCGCGTCTCTCTCATCGGGATAAGTCGGGAGGCCGAGCGCGCGCAGAAGACGTGCGTAATCCGCCGGCGTGTCCATATCCTCCAATATCCCCGGATCGTCCACGGGTATCTCAAGACGCCGAAATTTTGCCAAGTACGCCCTCATTCCGCCCTCGCCGTCAAAGTCCTCCATCCCATCCAGCAAGCGGACGGGGATCAGCGGCGGGTGGCCCGCTCCGCCACGAAACAGCGGGAGGATTACCCTGTCCGCATCCGGCGTCAGCGCTTCCGCGATGCGCCGGAGCGTATCGGGACTCACGGCGCAGCAATCGACGGGGAGCAGAAAGAACGCGCCGACATCACGCGGGAGCGCGCGCGCGCCGGCGCGTACGGACGACATCATCCCCTCGTCGTGGCGCGCGTTGTACACGGTATGAACGTCATGCCCGGAGCGACGCAGCTCCGCCTCGACGTCACGCCCGCGAAAGCCTGTCACCACCGTCACGCGTGAGACGCCGGCCCGCGCGGCCAGACTTGCGGCGCGCGACACGGCGCTTTGCCCGCCCACGGGCAGCAGCGGTTTGAATGCCGACATCCTCGAAGAATACCCCGCCGCGAGAATTATGACGGCGAGATTCACGGGGGAGCGTCCGCCCCGGGACGACGGCCTACTTCACATCGACCGCAGCGCCGGCCGCCTCCAGCTTCGACTTGATTTCAGCCGCTTCATCCTTGCTGACAGCTTCCTTGATCTTCGCCGGTACGCCCTCGACGAGCGCCTTGGCTTCCGCGAGTCCCAGCCCGGTGATGGCGCGCACCTCTTTGATCACCTTGATTTTCTCGGCGCCAAAGCTCGTCATTACGACGTCAAATTCTGTCTGCTCCTCGACCGCCGCCTCCGCGCCGGCCGCTGCGGCCGCGGGCGCCGCCATAGACGCCGCCGAAACGCCGAACTCCTCTTCGAGGGTGTGTACCAGCTCGGACAGCTCTATGACTGTCAATGCCTTGACCTCTTCGATCAGGGCGGATATTTTTTCGCTTGCCATTGTGTTTTACCTCCTTAATTGAGATGTGTTTTTGATACTGATTTCGTCATTCTGCCGGTGTCTCCGCCGCCGGATTGGTCTCCGTGGACGCCTCAACGGGCGCTTCCGCGGGCGCCTCTGTCTCTGCCGTCTCTGCGGGAGCTGCTGTAGGCGCCTCTGTCTCTGCGGGCGCTTCGGCTTCGGCTTCGGCTTCGGCTTCGGCTTCGGCTTCGGCTCGCGTCTCCGCGGGCGCTTCTGTTTCTGCGGGCGTCTCTGTTTCTGCGGGCGTCTCTGGTTCCGCTGAGGCTGCCGTCTCCGCGAGAGCTTCCGCGGGCGCCTCTGTCTCTGCCGGCGTTTCGACCGGGTCGGCGTTCGCAATGTCCTGACCGTCCGCGCGTTTCTCCGCGATCGCCTTTATGACCGCCGCGAACGTCGATATGGGCGCGAGCATTGTGCCGAGCAGCTGCGCTCTCAGCACGGGCAGCGCGGGAATGGCGGCAAGCGCGTTGACCTCGTCAACGGACAGGACCTTGCCGTCCATAAAGCCGCCCTTAATGAAGAAATGGTTCTCGAACTTTGCCGCGTACTCCTTGACGAGACGCGCGGGCGCCACTACGTCGGCGCTCACCGCGAGGGACGTGGTACCGTTCAGCACGGAATCCAGAGCGTCATAGCCCACGTTTTTGATGGCGAATCTCATCAGCGTGTTTTTGACGACTGTGTAGTCCACATTTTCGGCGCGCATCCGCGCGCGCATCTCCGTGTCCTCCGCGACGGTCGTCCCGGAGTAATCCACCAGGACTCCGGCCGCGCTTCTGAGCTTCCCGGTCAGCATTTCCACAACGGCTTTCTTCGCGTTCAGCGTCTGTTCATTTGGCATGTATTTTTCACCTCCGTCTGCTAAAATTTGCGCTTCCAAATAAAAATCCCCGCGCCGTCAAAGCGCGGGGACGCAGCACTCTGCAAAAAAAGCAGCGCCGTCCTCGGCGGGGCTTACGGCCGCGCGCGGCCGCCCGCTGTCTTTGGAACGCGACGATACTCTACCACATGCCGGCAAGCTTGTCAATAAAAATTTCATCAAATAATTTCGTTTGTCACGGCCGGGGCCGTAACAAACGAGTAACGAGGGGTGGATCTCGCCGTGCGCGGCTCGCAAAGAGCATTTTCCGAGGAATAAATCCCCGGAAAATGCGGGATTTTACAATTTTTGCTCCGTTATATAGGGGTCCCCGCGAAGTCGAATGACTTCGTGGGGAGAGGACGAACGACGGAGCGAGCAAGTTCCCGGCTTTAGCCGGAAACTTGCTTAGCGCAGTTCGTGAGG
>JAITJC010000026.1 GCA_031279125.1 Oscillospiraceae bacterium | reverse complement strand
ACGGTATCCGTGCCGTACACGCCGAAAGAGGAAATCCCCGCCGAGGACTACGACCTCTTGACGGTGTACTACTTGGACGACGACGGGAATATACAAGAGATGGCAGGCGCCGTCTATGATGCGGAGACAGGGAAGATCACATTCATGACGACGCACTTCTCGAAATTCTTCATCGCGGAATGGATAAACCCGTTCGGAGACATCGCGAAAGGCGAGTGGTACTACAAAGCGATACGATACGCGTATACGAACGGCCTTGTGAACGGCACAGGAGAAGGGGAATTCTCCCCGCAAGCGAGCCTGACACGGGCGATGCTGGTGACAATCCTCGCGAGAGAATCCGGGATTGACACGACAGGCGGCGCGACGTGGTACAGCAAAGCCATCGAATGGGGCATGTCGAACGGCATAACGGACGGCACGAACCCGGACGGGGCGATAACGCGCGAGCAGTTCGCGGTGATGCTGTACAGATACGCCGGGGAACCCGACGCGAGCGGAAACCTCGGGGCGTACACGGACGCCGGCGGCGTATCCGACTGGGCGCAAGACGCCGCGGCATGGGCGGTATCGCGTGGCCTCATCACCGGCCGCACCGCGACGACGCTGGCGCCGCAGGGAACCGCCACGCGCGCGGAAGCCGCGACGATGTTGAAACGGTACATGGAGAACATCGCATAGACAAAACGCGGGGGGCGACCGGGAACGGCCGCCCCCCGCGCGGCACACGCCGCGATTCAACGATGGGCGTATTCTTTCAGGCGAGGCTGTGAGGACGAGGAGGCGTGGGGTTGCGCGTCAGCACAGCCCGTTCAGAACCGCGAGCTCATACAGCCAGACGGCGGCGTCTCCGCGTCCGGCTGAGCGCGGCTGGCCTTTCGTTTTTTCAAAAACCTCGTCCGCGCGCGCCGATATCATGCGCGGCGTCGCGGCGTCGTTTTTATCTACCGTCACGGCGGAGGGGCGAGGCTTTCCGGGAAGCGTGAACACGGCGCCGAGCTCGCTTTTCGTCATCGTCCGTTCCGGGTAAAATCTGTTGTTCCGGAAACCTATCGTAAAGCCCGCGCGGTCGAGTTCCCGCGCGGCCTCAAAACAGTCGTGCGCCGGGCGGACGTCCTCAAACGGGGAGCGCTCGACAAGCTCGCTCGCCGTGATAACGCGGTATCCGTACCTTTCAAGCAGTTCCAGCCGCAGCCGCAACGCGGACACCGCGGGGCTCCGCCCGGTTGTATCGCAGACATCCTTTTGGGATATTATCCTCCCGGCAAGGCTCGTGGGTTCAGCTTCGAGAGCGTCGCGCAGGGGGCGCGCCATGGCTTCCGCGCTCTCCTCATAGCCGCGCCGCGGCGGACGCTCCCCGGTGCTGAGGCCTGAGGCGAGGTAGTGATAGCCCATGGCCTCGAACGCGTCAAACGACGTGTGTCCGTCCGCCATCTTGTCTATGCCGTGAGGCGGGCGCGCGAAGCGCATTTCGTACTTCGTCAGGCTGTAAATCAAATCGTGCAGACGTTTCAGATCCCGTGCGGCGTCGTTCAGCCCGCCCAGCGCGGCGCGCGCGGCGTACGCGCGGGATTTTCCGTACATTATGTGCCTGTATGTGTGGTTCGCGAGCTCGTGCCCCTCGCGGTCAATCTTTCGTATAAGCTCCGGGCAGGCGAGCGCGCCCGCCATATCGTCAAGCCCGAACGCGGCGTAGTGGTCGTATTTTTTCCCGAGAGCGTACCGCGAGCCGGGCTTCCCCGGCGTGTCCGGATAATTTTCCGCCGTGGAGCCCACGACGGCGAACGTGCCGCGCGCCCCGAACTCTTTCAGCACGGACAGTAGCTGCTCCGTCAGTCCCGCGCCGCCGGGCGGCGCGGGGAGCTTCGTCGGCCCGTCCTCAAACGTCATGGCGACAACGCGCTCCCCCGGAGGCGCCACGCGCGCTATCCTGCGCGACGGGGTCAGGACGAGCCCGCGCCCCGCGCCCCGCGCGCGCTCTGCCGCCTCGCCGATTTTTCTCATAAGCGCGTATGTCGGCATATTAAAAGTCATTTCGCCATCATTTCACCGACGTCCCCGCCGTACCATATCCGGGAGAGGTACAGCCCCTCCGGCGGCGCCGTCGGACCCAGCCGCCGCCTGTCGCGCGTTTGCATAAGCGTCGGTATCTCGTCCGGCGATAGCTTCCCTTCGGAAACGTATATCAGCGTACCCGCTATCGTCCGCGCCATATTGTACAAAAACCCGTCCGCGCAGACGCTTATCGTGACCTCCGCGCCGTTCTGCTCGACGTCGCATCCGTACACCGTGCGGACGGTCGTCCTCGTCGCGGAACCGGCGCTTCGCGCGGCGGCGAAGTCGAGCGTCCCGACGAAGCCCGCCGCCGCGCGGCGCATTCTGCCGATGTCCGGCGCGCGGGAATAAAAGAGAGCGCGCTTGTTCAAAAACGGGTCGCGGGCCTTCGAGTTGTATATTTTATAGACGTACTCCTTCTTTTCGCACGACAGTATGGCGTTGAACCCCTCCGGGGCGAGGACGGCGTCGGATACGGCGATATCCGGCGGCAGATACGCTCCGACGGCGCGCGGCAAGCGGTCAATCGGTATCGACGAACCCGTTTTGAAGCTCGCGCAGTAGCGCAGGGCGTGTACGCCCGCGTCCGTGCGGGAACAGCCCGTTATAGGCCCCGCGTCCGGACAGACCTTGCGGACGGCGGCTTTCAGTGTCCCCGCCACCGTCATATCCCGCGCCTGTTCCTGCCAGCCATGGTACCGCGCCCCGTCGAACGCCAGCCGCAGGGCTATGATATTCCCCCCGGCGGCGATCACGGCAGCAGATTCCCGAGTATCACGGCGGCTATTGTCGCCGCCCCCGCGAGCATAGCCGCAAGGTCGCGCCGCTTCATTTCGAGCTTCTTCATCCTCGTGCGCCCCTCGCCGCCGTTATAGCAGCGGCTCTCCATAGCCTCCGCGAGTTCGTCCGCGCGGCGGAACGCGCTTATGAACAGCGGCACGAGAATCGGCAGCAGGGCGCGCGCGCGCTTTATGAGTCCGCCCGTTTCAAAGTCCGCCCCGCGCGAGGCCTGCGCGGACATGATCTTATCCGTTTCCTCGATTAGCGTCGGGACGAAGCGGAGCGCTATGCTCATCATCATGGCGAGTTCGTGCACCGGGAACCTTATCTTTTTCAGCGGGCTGAGCAGCGCTTCAAGCCCATCCGTCAGAGCTATGGGCGAGGTCGTGTACGTCAGCAGGAACGTCCCCATTATGAGCATTATGAGCCTTGCCGCCATTTTCACAGCCTGCGCCGCACCTTCGCGCGTGAGCTTGAAAATCCAAAACTGCGCGATTATCTCCCCGCGCGTGAAGAACATATTCAGGACGGCGGTGAGCGCGATGACGACGGCTATCGGCCTGAGGCTTTTCACGATAGTGCGCGGACTTATCCCGGAAAGCGCGATCATCCCGACGAGCAGCACAGCCATAAGCGCGTAGGACGCCCGACTTTTCGCGAGGAACAGCGCGGCGATGTACACTATCGTCATTATGAGCTTTGTGCGCGGGTCAAGGCGGTGTATCAGCGTATCGCCCGGGAAAAACTGCCCGAGCGTTATATCACGAAGCATTGCCGCCACCCCCGTTTTTTATCGCGATAAGCCCGTCGCGAATCGCGTCGATAGTGAAAATATCGCGCCCGAGCGGCACGCCGAGCGCGCGCAGACGCTCCGCGATCCTTGCCGCCTTGGGAAGCCCGAGCCCCATTTTTTGAAGCCTCTCGCCCTCGCGGAATATATCCGCCGGAGCGCCGTTCATTACAAGCTCCCCGTCCTCAAACACGGCGATGCGATCCGCCCGCCGCGCGACCTCCTCCATGCTGTGCGTGACTATTATGACCGTCGCGCCGCGCTCCGCGTTGTACGCGTCGATGTTTTCAAGCAGACCGTCGCGCCCGCGCGGGTCGAGTCCCGCCGTCGGCTCGTCGAGAATAAGCACTTCCGGGCGCATGGCTATGACGCCCGCCACAGCCGCGCGGCGGCGATAGCCCCCGGAAAGCTCGAACGGCGATTTTTCAAGCATATCCTCAGGCAGGGCAACGAAACGCGCCGCCTCGCGCACGCGCGCTTCCGTCTCGTCGGCACCCAGTCCCATATTGCGCGGCCCGAAGGCGATGTCCTTATACACCGTCTCCTCAAAAAGCTGATACTCCGGGAACTGGAACACGAGCCCGACGCGGAACCGCGCCCGGCGCCTCGCATCCTTCGACTCGTTTATGTCGGCGCCGTCGAGCAGGACGCGCCCCGCCTCCGGTTTCAGCAGACCGTTGAGGTGCTGGATGAACGTCGATTTGCCGGAGCCCGTATGCCCGATTATGCCGACGTACTCCCCGTGCCGCGCCTCAAAGCTCACCCCGCGGATTGCCGTGCGCTCGAACGGCGTCCCCGCGGAATACGTGTGCGACAGCCGTTCCGTTTTTATGATGACCTCGCCGCTCATGCCCGGATTCCCAGCGCGAGGGCGATAGTCCCCGCCGCGTCCTCGACAGTCAGCGCGTCAAGCGGCAGGTTCCAGCCCGCGCGGTTCAGCTCGCTCATCAACAGCACGGTGTCCGGCACGTCGAGGCCGAGAGAACGTATAAAATCCACCTCGCGGAAAATTTCGCCCGGCGTTCCGGTTTTTACGATCTCTCCCTCCGACATGACGAAAACCCTGTCGCAGTCTATGACCTCGTCCATATGGTGCGTTATGAGTACGACGGTGACGCCGCGCTCCTCGCGCAGACGGTTGATTATGCCGACGACGTCCGCCCGCCCGCGCGGGTCGAGCATCGCCGTCGGCTCGTCGAACACTATGCACTCCGGCTGCATGGCGAGCGCGCCCGCTATCGCCACCCTCTGCTTCTGACCGCCGGAGAGCAGGTGCGGCGCGTGCGTCCTGTATTCGTACATGCCGACGAGCCGGAGCGCGTCGTCCACGCGGCGTCGTATCTCCGAAGGCTCCGCGCCGAGATTTTCCGGGGCGAAAGCGACGTCCTCCTCCACGACATTCGCCACTATCTGATTGTCGGGGTTTTGGAACACCATGCCGACGCGGCGGCGAATTTCTATCGCGTTTTTGCCGTCGGAGGCGTCAAAGCCAGCGACGGTCACGGTGCCCGAATCCGGCTTCAGCATAGCGTTGAAATGCCGCGCGAGCGTCGATTTGCCGGAGCCGTTGTGTCCGAGCACGGCGACGAATTCGCCTTTTTTTATCTCGATATCCACGCCGCGCAACGCGGCCGCGAGGACCGCGCCGCCGTCGACCGCCGCGTAGGTGTGGTTCAGCTTCGATGTTTGAATGATAGCTGCCATTATGTGTTTTTCTCCCATCTCATCGCCGCTCCGCACGGCAGAACAAGCCCTGTTTCGGTCACCGGCAGGCCGAGTTCGTGGCTTTCCGCGTGCCCCCCGAAGCGTCGGGATATCAGCGCTTCGGCGATGTATGTCAATGCCGCGGGGCTGAGCCCCGTTGTATACGAATTTATGATTACAAGCTCCGGCGGGTTCGACAGGACGCGCGTCACGAGCTCCGCGAAGCGGTATAAATCGTCCTCTATCTTCCACGTCTCGCCAGACGGTCCTCTGCCGTAGCTCGGCGGGTCCATAATGACGGCGTCATAGCGGCGCCCGCGGCGGAGTTCCCGCTCCGCGAATTTCGAGCAATCGTCCACAATCCAGCGGATGGGCGCGTCCGAGAGCCCGGACGCGCGCGCGTTTTCGCGAGCCCGCGCGACCATGCCGCGCGCGGCGTCCACATGGCAGACGCGCGCCCCCGCCCCCGCCGCCGCCGCTGTCGAGGCACCCGTGTAGGCGAAAAGATTCAAGACATCCAACGGCCTGCTCTCCCGAAGGGCGAAGGCCCGCGCCTTCTCCGCGACAAAGTCCCAGTTTGATGCCTGCTCCGGGAATACCCCCGTATGCTTGAAGCCCATCGGCCGGACTGTGAGTACAAGCCCCCCATAGCCAATGCGCCAGCTTTGCGGGAGGGAGTTCTTTTCCCACCCGCCGCCGCCCGCGACGGAACGCGCGTACCTCGCGGAGGGGCGCGTCCACTCCGGGCGGCGGCGCTCGGTATCCCATATCACCTGCGGGTCAGGACGAACGAGCGTGTAGTCCCCCCATCGCTCAAGACGTTCCCCGCGCGAGCAGTCGAGCAGTTCGTAATCTCGCCATTTGTCGGAAATCAGCATCAAAACCTCCGTGCCGGGCATTGCGCTGATTATGTCACGAATTTACCCGCTTGTCAAGGTATGTCCGCCGGGCGTCAGCATTTACTTTCGCCGGGTTCCTCATCGCGCGGCTTGCGCCGCTCCTCTTCGAAACAGTCTGCGGCTTGATCGAAGAAAGGGTGTGGGGACGAGCGGCAGCGAAACGCGCCGCTTCGCGTATTGACACAGGGGAACTAGGTTCGAGCGTCAAAAGTCTCACCCTATTTTTTTATGAACCGTTCCCCATTGTGATCAAGAATACCACCTGTTACCACCAAATCATTCCCATCTTTAACTGCAATAAAGACAGTATTAGCAGCCGTACCGCTTCCTACTATTTCTAAGCTGTAGCCACTGTCTGTTTCTTCATAGGTTCCATTGAAAAACATACCATTTTGATACCATGTACATTCTTTGGAGCTTGTAAATTTTATAGTGTAGACGCCGCTCTCACTTTCATATGTACCGGAGATACCAGCGTTGCAACCGTTCAAAACAAAACCAAAAACCATCATTCCTTCAATATAATATTAACGCGTAATTATAGCGATATTTGCCACACGCTTTTACCGAACTTCGCGCTTTACGCGCGTACTCCTCGCCGCGCAAAGCGCCAGCCACACCCCCAGCGCCACCCAGACGAGTATCGAAGTCGTCTGCGCCGGGGAGAGCGCCCTGATCAGGAAAACGCCTCTGCTATCGCCGCGCCCGAACTCCAGGGCGAATCTTATTACGGAATAACAGAGCAGATAAAAAGGCAAGCGATGCCGCTTGAGCTTGAAGCGGAATATGAAGAACATCACGAACAGGCAGATAGATTCAATCTCCCGCGCCGGGAACATACGGAGGCTAATTCCCAGAATATTCACGGGCGGCGTCAATTCCCTGCCGTAACAGCAGCCCGCGAGGGAGCATCCGACGCGCCCTAACGCATGGAATATAAGCAGCGGGGGTATGGCTTCATTTATCCAGAGCTTGTAATCTAATTTGAGCAAGCGCAAAATCAGCGCGAAAGACGCCAGAAATCCGAACATCCCGTAATAGAACGATATCCCGCTTGACGTTATCCTCTCCGGCAGCGGACGGCGAAACGACTCCGGGTAAAAGAGGAACCAGTTTGCCGCATTCGCGCATACGAGAGCGAGAATACAGCCCGCGATTGCGGCGGTGTTGATTTTTTCCTCAATATCCGCCTGTATCTTGAGAGCTTTTTCGCGGCGCAGCAGGACTGTCAGAGCCGCCAGCAAGCCGAGCGCCGCCATTATGTTGTACACCGGCAAGCCCCGGTAGTCAAATTCGATTACAGGTTTTAACATACATTGCCCCCTCGCCGGTTAGCGAACGGCACCGGAACAAGCGCGATGGCAATCGCCTTTACTCCTCCGTTTTTTGGGTTTTTGCTACGATGCCGCCAATGAGGAACAGGATGAACGCGGCGAGGTGCATGAGGCTTGTAAATGCCGTCAATATCCATCCTATGAGCGCGAGAATTGCGGCGAATAAAAGCAGAGCCATGCTCAGCGTCGGGCTTGATTTGCCCTTTGTTCCCCCGGCTATGCCGAGACCTATGGGAAGCAGCCCTATTATCATTCCGATAATCGCCGCGCCTTTTGCTCCGCCCGCGCCCGCTACCGCGCTGGCGCACGATACACAAGCCAACGCGGGGAGCATGAGTATCGCGCCGATGATTCCCGTTATCAGCGGGACGCTTGATGTGCCTTTTTTATTCATAATTAAACCATTCCTTTCATTATAACCGCCGCATCCGGCGGGGATCTTGTTTGCGTACTGCCTTGCTCGTCATCTCCATTTTCAGCCTATGCTGCCGGTATCGGTCAAGATGTGTCCGTAAAGCCTGAGGCCACAGCCGTTACCGAATCAAGCGCCGCTGTTCCGATGGCCGAACCGTTTGAAATGGATGCGGGCGCGGCGCCGTCATTGGTGATTACGCCCGTGACAGTCGCGGGGGTGACCGTCACGGCAAAGGACTTGGATATTGTCGCCGAACCTTCCGCCGGCATAGTCACATACACCATCGCCGGAACCGACGCCGGAGTCTCCGCTTTTCCCGTGACAAATATTTTTCCCGCGCTGTTATCAATAATGATATCCACATAGACCTTGTACGCCTCGAAATTGTCGTCGATTGCCAATGTTCTGTTCGCGACTGACGCGGGCGTTGTAGTGACGGCAATCTCCTTTGCCTGTCCTATATCAACTGTCAGCGATTCAGGCGTTAGAGAAAAGTCTGTCGCGTATTGCAATTGGCTCGCGACCTCGACATCGAAATAACCCGCGACTTTCACGACATAGCCGGACGAATAAGACACGGCTGCGGCGACGGTGATTCGTGCGCTGCCCGTAGATTTGCCTGTGACGGTCACGTCAGCGGCATACGCGGACGCAACGGCGGCGATACTCGGATAATTTGAACTTCCTGAATACAGAATTGCCGGCGCGTTCTGCGGATAGCCCGTCAGATACGGGGTTATGCGCAATGACTTGATTTGCGTCAAGTCGAGCGTAACCGGACTGACGGCTTCCTCGCCTCCGTTCCTGTACGACATCGTAACGACCGTGACGTTTATTGTCGCTTCAATGAAATCGTCTGTGCCCGCGCTCTTCTGAACTCTTGCCTTTATTTGCGCCGCCCCGTCGCCAACGCCCGTCACAAGCCCGGACGGAGACACGGTCGCAACGCTTGTGTCCGACGAAATCCAAGCAACCCCCTCAGATGCCGCAGCCGGCGTTGCCGCCGCGCTGAATTGGTATGTATTCCCTTTGCTGAGGATATAGGTTCCCGCGGCGCTTACCGAGGCCGATGCATTGTTTACAATTGCTGTATTGGACTCATTGCGTATGGTAAGGCGGGACGCGTACGCGGCGCCCACGCTGACGGGTATGGTGAACACGGCGCCGCTTGAGTTGCCTGTGATCGTTATGTTCGCGCTTCCCTGTGTTTTGCCGGTAACAGTGAACGTTGTCGCGGTGACCGTCGTTACGGTCGCGCAATTCGTGTCCGACGACGCCGCGGCGAACGTCTCGTTTCGGTTTGACGGCGTAACCGTGAGTGAAACCGTAACCGAACCGCCCGCATTCACGTCCGCGGACGCCGGAGACCACGTCACGTTTGTTATGCCGATCAGCGTTCCGAAGACAACCGTACCCAATGATTTATAATTGCCGGCGTACCCGCTGCCGAAGCCGGTACCCATTACGGTAAGAGCGGCGCTGAGAATCTGCGAACGCTTGCCACTGGCGCTGATGTAATCATGGAGAAAATCGAAGACGTTGGCGCCCCCGCCCGCAACCGCGCCGAACGACACGAGTTGTCTCTCGTAACCCTGAGCATAAGCGCGCGTGGCGAACGTACTCCCGCTGCGCCCCGTTTCGGACAGATAGCCGTAATAACCCATCTCGGACGTATGCGCCCTTGCCGATGACCCGAGCTTCGCGTTCCACACCAAAGCCGAGCTGTTGTTCAAAACCCGATACGCGTTTATTGTGTGGAACATAAGCTGCTCCGCAGCGCCCGCTTCAAACGAGCGCGCCGCCACGATTCCGGACATTTCATCATACAGCAGCACGGCGAGCTCTGCCGTGCCATCCGTGTACACTTTTGCGCCCGCGCCGTCAGCGGCGTCCGCTTGCCCATGTGTGACAGGCGCGCCGGTCGTCTTACTCTTTAGCTGTGACGACCATGAGGGCGCCATTGAGCAGACCGCCGCGACCTTGCCGGATATCATCCCCACGGCGATGAAATTTTTGTAATCGGTGTGGAATATATGCCATGTTTCCGTTGACGACAGCGCGAAGCTGTTTTTTGGCGTGCCCAGCGCTGTTTGCACCTGACTCAGCGCCATTCCGAGCCCGACGCCGTGCAGCTCTATTTCGCCTGTATTTTCCGCGTCTTCTTCGGCGTCGTCATCCTCCGAAGCCCCATCCGGGAGATCGACGCCCAAAGAACTCAGGTCAAGCGTACAGAGATACACGTTGAACCGCGCGTTTTGGTCTATCGGCCCGGCGGCGGCGCCCGTATAAATCCAATATATTTTGCCGTCCGCGTACACCGGCTGCGTTTTCTGACTCGTCGGCAAATACGACGTTTCAACGTCGCTCACAGGTTGTCCCGCGCCGTCAACGACGACGTATTTCGTGCCGATAAATTCCCCGTCAACCTCAAATTCGCTCCATATCACGACAAGGCGGTCGTTCGTGACGCGCACGAGGTACGGAACGCCCGCCGTGATATCCCCCGATGCCGGGAGACTCGTCAGCGCGCGCGTCTGCACATTTGAGTCGGAGACCTTATCTTTTGGAACTGTCAGCAGCAGAATGTTGTGTACTTTTTGAGTCGCGGAGGATTTTTGATCGATTGAGGTCGCCGCGACCATATAGCGCCCCGCCGTGACCTCGAACCCTCCGGGGGCCATGCCGGTGTAATTGTCGCCCGTAGCTCCGCGCGCTTTCAGCAGATTTGCCGT
>JAITJC010000024.1 GCA_031279125.1 Oscillospiraceae bacterium | reverse complement strand
CCGTAGTCTTCGCCAACTTGATGAGCGTCATCAAAACCGCGATTAAACAAGGCGTTTCCCCGCATATCGCCGTGCGGTCCGTGTTTGACGGGCGCTGCTGTGTTTCGTAGCTGAGTAGTAACAAACGGTTCAGAAACGAAATTATTCTTTAATATTACAGCTTGTATTAACGCCGGCGATGTGCTATCATTGCGCGGAAGAACCATAAACGGGGAAATGCTATATGAATTCAGATTTCGCGAAAACAATACACGGGTTGCGCCTTGAACGCAAGCTCAGCCAGCGCCGGGCGGCGTCAGAGCTCGGCATATCCCAGGCGGTGCTCTCCCACTACGAAAAAGGCGTGCGCCAGCCAAAGCTCGCGTGTGTGCGCAAAATCGCCGCGTTTTACGGCGTGACGGCGGACGAACTGCTGGGGAACCCGGGCGAGGCGCGCCGCCGTATGCCGGAATGTGAGGAAAACCTGCTCGGGGAGGTGTCGGAGGCCATAGAGCACGTGGAAAACGCCTTCGGGGAAACGACGGCGGCGATAGCGGCGCGGTACCTCGCGGCCGCCGTCAGGAACGTGCGCGCGATAACGGACGACCCCAACCGCAGCTATGACCCGCGCGTGCATCTCGGCATAAGGGAGGCGGAAGCGGCGCTGTATGAGGCCGCGCGGAGGGAGGGCACCCCGCCGCCGCGCAACGAGACCGCCGAATGACGTCGCGGGAGCATATAAGGAACTTTTCCATCATAGCGCACATCGACCACGGGAAATCCACTCTCTCCGACCGCCTGATCGAAAAGTGCGGCGCCGTCGAGGCGCGCGACATGGAAAACCAGCTTCTCGACAATATGGAGCTTGAGCGCGAGCGCGGGATTACGATCAAGGCGCGCGCCGTCAGGCTTCGTTACAAGGCGGGGGACGGGGAGACTTACACGCTCAACCTCATCGACACGCCGGGACACGTCGATTTCAACTACGAGGTCTCGCGCTCTCTCGCGGCCTGCGAGGGGGCGCTTCTCGTTGTGGACGCGGCGCAGGGCGTGGAAGCGCAGACGCTCGCGAACACGTATCTCGCGCTGGAACACAATCTTGAAATTTACCCCGTCATAAACAAAATCGATCTGCCCGCCGCCGAGCCCGGCCGCGCCAAGGCGGAAATCGAGGATGTCATCGGCATACCGGCGCGGGACGCCCCGGAGATTTCCGCGAAAAACGGTATAGGCATAGACGCCGTGCTGGAGGGCATCGTAAAAAACATCCCGCCGCCCCGGGGCGACGCCTCAAAGCCCCTGCGCGCGCTGATATTCGACAGCCGTTACGACGCGTACAGGGGCGTTATCGTATATATCCGCGTGATGGACGGCGGGCTGGCCGCAGGGGATGAGGTCCTCATGATGTCCACGGGCGCGCGCTGTCATATCGTGGAGGCGGGGCATATGCTTCCCGTGGGGATGCAACCGTGCCGGCGGCTTGAAGCGGGCGACGTGGGCTATTTCGCCGCCGGGATAAAAAACGTGGGGGACACGCGCGTTGGGGATACGGTCACGCTCGTGTCAAGGCCCGCCCCGGAACCTCTGCCGGGCTATAAGGCGGCGAAACCAATGGTGTTCTCCGGGATATACACGACGGACGGCGCGAAGTACCCCGACCTGCGCGACGCGCTTGAAAAGCTGCGCCTGAACGACGCCGCGCTGTCTTTTGAGCCGGAAAGCTCCGTCGCGCTCGGCTTCGGATTCCGCTGCGGCTTTCTGGGTCTGTTGCATATGGAGATAGTCCGGGAACGGCTGGAACGCGAATACGCGCTGGAACTCATAACAACGGCCCCGAGCGTCGTCTATCGCGTCACAAAAACGGACGGCGCGGCGGTGATGGTCGATAATCCGCTCAACTACCCCGACCCGTCCGTCATAGAAACGGCGGAGGAACCCTTCGTCGCCGCGTCCGTCATCTGCCCCTCGGAATACGTCGGGAGCCTCATGGAGCTTTGTCAGGACAGGCGCGGCGACTACAAGGAACTCGTTTACCTTGACGAGCAGCGCGTTGAGCTGCGGTACGAAATGCCGCTGAATGAGATAATCTATGATTTCTTCGACGCGCTGAAATCCCGCTCGCGTGGGTACGCGTCGCTCGACTATGAGCTGTCGGGCTACCGCGCGTCCGAGCTTGTGAAGCTCGACATCCTGCTGAACGGCGAGGTCATAGACGCGCTCAGCTTCATCGTCCACCGCGACAAGGCGTACGCGCGCGGACGGCGCATCACTGAAAAGCTGAAAGAGCATATCCCGCGGCATCTGTTTGAAATTCCGATTCAGGCCGCCGTCGGCGGCAAAATCATAGCGCGCGAGACGATAAGGGCGCTGCGCAAGGACGTGCTCGCCAAATGCTACGGCGGGGACATAACGCGCAAGAAGAAACTGCTCGAAAAGCAAAAGGAAGGCAAAAAACGCATGAGAAGCCTCGGGAGCGTGGACGTTCCGCAGGAAGCGTTCATGGCGGTGCTGAAACTCGACGAATAAATTAAAAAAAACACAAAGACATAACGCGGACGCGAGTCCCGGCGCGGGACGGAGCGCGTCGGCGCAGTAAACGCTGTTTCCTTGGAATTGTGCCGCAAACATTGACATAAGTCGTTAGTTGACGTATAATTAAGCATCGTTCAAACAGCCGCAAAGCCGTTCACGCGGGGCGGGCGGCGGTCTCGCGCGGGCGGCGCGGCGAAGAGGAAAGGAGTGATCATAAAAATGAACTACGATTCATTGCGCGTAATGATATCGGAAATGCGCAGGATCGGCCACAGGATATCCAAGGAAATCGCCGTGTCCGCAGCAGGTTTTCAGCCCGGGGAGGTGTATTTCGGCCGCTCCTCGGAAGAGCTTGGCGCCATTGTCGACAGCGCGCCGTCTCTGCTCAAGGATATCGTCGACCGGCTTGAGAGCCTTGAACTGCGCGATTCCTCCTCGCGCGAAGCGCTGGACAAGTTTCTGCGGGTTGTTTCTATGTCCGGGGAGTACAGCGAAACGCTTGAGGGGCACAAGGAAGCGGCGCGCGCGCGGCTTCAAGGCGAAAATTCCGGGCTCCCCGAATTCGCAAAGCCCTACGCGCTATTCAACGCCCTCGTGGAAAAGCCTTCGACGGCGCTTCAAAAAAACGAAGACGATCTGCTTTACGAACATTTCGGAAGGCTCGCCATAGCGGCGTTGCGCGGAGATTTTGCGTTTTCGGATTCGGAACTTCCGGCAAGTCAGCCCGAAAGCGCCCAAAGCGGCGGCGGCGCGGTTCTTGAAGAGCGCGCGCCGCCGCGCGAAGCGGACGTGCCGCCCGGCACTCCGCCTGCCCCGATAGACGGCGGGAGCGCCGCCGAGGCGCCGCGCGTTATTTCCGGGGAACCGACTCCGGCGCCGGAGGAACCGCCGGGCGAGGGCGGACGCGCGGACGAAGGCGCGGAGAGCGAAGCCTTGCGGCGCGACGCGGCGCGGTTTACATTTTCGACCGCGAAGGAAAACACGCCGTTTAAGGTCTCGGCGTTCACCAGCGATTATCTGGATCGTGAAAAGCATACTAACGGAACTATCGAGCCCCAGCCGGCGAAAATAAGCGACTTGAAGCTGCTCGGCGCGATCGCCGAAAACGCCGCCGTCACAAAAGCCCAAGCTGAAAGATATCTTTTCAATGACAATGTGCGGGAATCGCACTTTGCCAGAATAGTGCGGGACGGATACGTGACCGTGATGACGCATCCGGACGGATTTGTCTTTTACGCGCTCTCCGCGAAAGGCGCGGCGGTTTTCAATCACGACAGAAGCGCCGCTGTAATGAGGAAAGCGCTCGGCAAAATACCGGAGCAGCGGCTGAGGGCGGATGAAATCGCGGAGCTTATAGCCCCCGCCCCGCGCGGTTTTATGAACTGCGTGGCTTTGCATATGTATCTCACCGGAAAACGGAGCCCGGACGCCGCGCCGCTTTCCGCGCTTTCGAGAAACGCGCTATCTTCCGGCGTCGTCGCCGTCGGGACGGCGACGACTACGAAAGACGGAGAAAAGCGATTCTTGACGGCGGTTTGCCTCGCGGGGGCAAAATCGGCCGCCGGGGAGGCGGGTGAGCTTGCGCTAGTAATCGAGGATATACAAAACGCCGCCGCGAGGGAGTCCGCCGCCGCGCCGTCGGCGCTTGTCGTGGTTTTCGGCGAAAACGAAAGCGTCCCCGCCGCCGCCGCGCGGGAGTGCGCGGAGATAACGGAGCTTCCGGTTTACTGTTGCCGCGCAACCGAACTCGGCGGCGTCGAGGCGTGGTTTTCCGCCGACGGCGAGCCGATTGAGTTTTTGGATTTTGCCCGCAGCGTTTTCGGCGATTCGGAATTTGGAGACGAGCCGCCCGCAGCGCCGGAGCCTGATGTTCCTCCGGAGCCTGATGTTCCTCCGGAGCCCGGCGCGGTTTTTGATAATCCGTTTTCATACGCCGGACTGCTTCTGTCGCGGGATACGCCTCCGTCGGATTACGCCGCTTATTCCGAGCTCGCGAAGTCGCTCATCCGATGCGCGGGGGATCCGCAAAACGCGGGCAGCGGCGTCGATTACTATATGCGCGCGCTCGTGCTGTATAAGACGCTGGCGCTCGCGGATGAGGCGTTGTACAACGGCGATTACACGCGGTTGCTTTACGCTTCGGACGCCCCGTTCGACAGCCGCACTTATTCCGACGATATGCTTTCGGCGCTGTTCGCGGGCGAGCACGCCGGTTCGGCGGAGCATCTTTCGGCGCTCATACGCGCGCTTTTCGCGCCGGACTCCAAGCATGATTATCCGCTGTTCAGCCGCGCGAATGACATATCCGACGATTTTGAAACCGTTTTTCCCGGCTTTCCGGATTTCAAGCCGCTCTTCATCGTGCTCGCGCGGATCCACAGAACAACCCCGGCGGGGTTTTCGGACGCCGTCCTGAGCCGCCTCGCGAGCACGGAGGTGCGCGAGCGCGTGCGGAAGGAATTGCGGGTGAAAGCAAAATACCTGCAAAACATTCCCCATATCGCCCAAAAGATCGCCGGGATCCCGGAACTTCTCGCCAAATGCTTCGGCGCGGACAGCGCGCTTATGCGCAGCATGAAGATTATCGCCGACGGCGACGAGTCCGGACTCGGCTTCGTAGAGAGCGTATACGCGGATTTCTCCGGGGAGTCCGAATCCGCGTCCCCGGACAGAATCCGCGAGGTCTTTGAGGAAACCTGGCAGACCGTGCGCCAAAGGAGCATGGTCACGGAAATAGAGGGCTACGCCAGAAAACGCTTTTTAGACTCATACGCCGACAGGCTTGACGTCATGGCTAAATACCTCGCGTACACGCGCGCCGACGTTGGCGACATGACGGCGACGGAGAATCTGCGTCTCGACATTCAGAAAAAAATACAGGAGTCCGCGGCGGCGCTCGATTCGCTTTCCGACTACAACCGCGCGATCCTGCGGCGTACGCTGATGTCGACGCTCTCGAAGCTCAACGGGGAAAAAACGTCGGGCTTTATAACGGAGGACTGGCTGTCAACGGGGATTTTTCCCGTCGATTCGGACGGGGCCCCGATAGTGGGCGATTTCCTTGAGGAGACCCCGTATACGGAGCTGTACCGCCGCGTACTCCGCCATATCGGCAAAAGGCCGCAGGAGCTGAAAAAAATATTGGAGCGCATAGAGACAGAGGGCGACGAGCTGTACGACAACCTCGGTCAGGCAAGGGCGATTTGCGAATATCTGACGTCAAAGGGGAAAGCTGCGGACGCCGGGCGATACATGGGCAGTGTCCGGTTCGCGAAAGAAGCGGTCATGATAAAAATCCGTGAGTTCCGGAACCGGCTTGAGCTCAATTTCTCATACGGGCGTATTACCGAGGCCGCGCGGGAGAGCGCGTCCGTTATCCTCGACCGGTTCGAAAGCGGCGTGACCGAGGGAAGGATGCTGAATTTCGCGGAACTGCGCTCACAGCTCGACGAGCTGAAAACAACGCTTGACGCCGAGACTTCAAGGATACGTTCCCGCTGGATGGAGGAAATCGACGCGCGCGGCGCACTGCCGCGCGACGAATCGCTCCTGCCGTTCCTCTCTCGCGCGCGGGAGTACGCGGCGAGCGACGGCGGGAACTTCGTGCTTATCGAGGAAGCGCTGAATTCATTCGACGCGGGCGCGGACCCGGAAGCGGAACGCCTGCCCGTACCCGCCGAAGACGCATACGCGGAGTTTATGGCGCCCGGGAATTTTGACGTGATATACAGACTGTGCGCGGAACGCAAAAACAGGATGTCCAGCCTGAAACGGTTCGCCGTGCCGTTCGTGCAAAAAACGCTTGAGGAGCAAAAGCTCCCGCCGGCGCGCGTCCGTTCCGCCGAGGCGCTTGTCTGCAACCTGCCGAACAAGGACGACGGCAGCGCGCATATCGCGATAAGGACGCTGCTTGAAGAAATCGGATTCGGGGACAGGGTGAAATCCGTGACGCCCGCGGTCTCGGTCTCCGGCGCGGTGAGGCGTTTCGTCGCGGAGATCGCCGCCGACGCGACGAACCGGCCGGGCTACAGCCATCCCATAGCGGAATTCGGCACGAAAACGCCGAAAGAGATAGATGTCGCGGTGCTGTACGGAAACCAGACGCCGGAACAGCTTGCCGAGAAAATCCACGCGCTGAAACTGCGGCGCATGCCGATCATCTTCCTTGACGGGGCTTTGAGCGCGGTGGACAGGAGAAAGCTCGCGGCAAGCTTTTTGAAAGATAAAAAGAACCGCGCGGCGTTCCTGCTCATCGACTGGGCGCTGCTTATACATCTCGCGCTGAAGGCCGGGGCGGAGCGCTTGCCGGCGCTCCTGCTGTGCGCCATGCCGTATACCGGCGCGCACATGATGTTCGCGCCGCAGGGCGCCGTCACGGACGAAATGTTCGCCGGGCGGGAGAGGGAACTGTCGGCGATACTCGATATGGACGGGCCGACGCTTGTGTACGGCGGCAGGCAGCTCGGAAAAACCGCGTTGCTCGAACGCGCGCGCAATCTTTTCCACGCGCCTGACAGGGGGGAATACGGGGTGCTCATCAGCGCGGCGGAAATTTGCGACGAAGCCGGTTTCGTCGGCGAGATCGTGCGCGGGTGCAACGAGCGGGGGCTGGAACTGCCGCAGATGATAACAATTTCCGGGCTCTGTTATATGCTGCGCGAGGCGTTCGGCGAAGGGAAATGCAAGCGCTTGCTGCTGCTTGTCGATGAATCGGACATGCTCCTTTCAAGCTTTTCGGAGCCGGAAGCGCCGTACGGGCATCTTGCCGCGCTTTCGGACTTGCGGTGCCAGTCGGGCGACAGGTTCAAGCTCGTGTTCGCGGGGCTGCGCAATGCTGCCGCCGCGAGCGGCTCGGAAGCCATACCGGGACAGTTCGCGAAGCCGCTGTGCGTCAAGCCTCTGTCGCCGGCGGAAGCGTATACGCTGCTCTCGCGCCCGCTGCGGTATTTGGGGTTCTCGCTTGCCCCCGAAAAGCTTCGGGGGGTGCTTGCCGGCACCGCGTTTTACCCCGGAATCATTCATCACGCGGGGGCGCAAATCACGGAACTGCTGACGCTCCATTACGCGGAGCATTACAACGCCGCGGGCAATCCCCCGTATGAGCTGGACGACAAGCAAATAGGCGCTATGAATCCGGGGGAACTCGGGGAGATGATCGGGGACCGCGTACGGCTCGCTCTCGGCGCCGATCCGTCGTATTTGATGCTCGCGCGGTGCGCCGCGTGGCTTACATATTACTATGCCGGGGAAAGAAGTCGCTTCCCCGCTAACGAAATTTTGGAGTGCGCGGCTTTGCTTTACGATAAAACCCGCGTCGCGTTCGGAATAAATCAATGCGTACAGTTGCTGGAGGAGCTTTGCGAAATGGGCATTCTGACAAAGAAAGACGATATGTACAGATTCAGGCAGAGGCGTTTTCTGAAAATCATCGGCGACGGCGCGAACGCCATAGAGCGGACAGTCCGGAGCGAGGCGCCGCGCGGGGGGCAGCCCTTATGAGCGTAAAGCCGACGGTCGGAGAGGTGTGGTGGAACCGGATTGCCGGTGTCTCACAGTTTCTTCGCGACGTATCCGCGGCGCTCTGCGACGAGCAAAACGTCTATATCTACGCTCCCGGCAAATTGCCGTGGGAGGACGAGTTCGGCGCCGCGCTGCGGGACGAGCTTTCCGAAAATATCGGGGCAGTCGATATAAATTACATAACCGACGCAGCGCAAGACCCGGCGGAAGCGCTTCTCGATTACGCGGGAATTCGCTCCGAGTACCGCAGAACCGTCGGGATTTCGTCCTTTTTGCAGCAAAAGCGCGCGTTCTCCAATCAAATCATATCTGTTTCCCCGGCAAGCGACAAAAGCGCGCGTCGGTGGTTTGAGCTCGCGAGAACGCACAGGGCGGCTTTCGACAGCATGGGTCCGCTGTTCATACGCTCGTCCGCTCCCGCCCCGGCCATCGCTCAGCCCAAGCATATGCGCGTCATACGGTACTCCGACTATGCGTCCGAGTACGACACGCTGGTTTTCGCGGAGCTTATTCTGCCCCGGCATACGCTGAGCGACGTAAGCAAGCGGTACGTGGCGGCGCTCGCCGTCGCGCTGTTCGGGACGGATGCCGAGACGGTCGCGATGTTCGCGGAAACATTCGATATTACAAAGGACGACCCGCAAACTTTCGCCGCCGAGCGTCTGGGCGACGCCGCAGATATCACGAGCCGCATATGGAACGCGCAGATTCAAATCCTGTTCCCGCTTATAATGCGCGGCTGGCGCGTCTTCATGTCCGTTTGGCAGGATCGCCTGTCCGAGGCTTTCGAGGTCGCCAGCCGGCTGCTGCCGCACGGCGTGGAGTACTGCGGAGAGACCGTGACGTCCGCCGACGAGATGGAACTCGGCACTATACTGTACCTGATGCGCAGCAGGCCGTCCGACGACGCCGGGCATTTTTTATATATTCCGGACGACGCCGCCCGCGCGCAAATCAATCTTCTGCACGAAACGCGGAACACGCTCGCCCACGGCAAGGTCTGCCGCGCCGTCAAGGTGCGCGAGCTGCTCGGAATAAATTGACCGAAATACGGAAACCGCTCTTGCAAAGCTCTGTTTTTACGTGTATAATGCACAATGAAACAGGCGCATTATGGTCGTGCCTTTTCCTGTGGTCATTTTGCGCCTGAAGTAAAATGAAAGGCATGGTCATAAAAATGTCCCAAAAACCCAATCTGCCGCTCGCGCTGTTCGGCAGGCGCGGCTCCCGGCATATGCTCGTCCCTCGGGGGGATACGCTCTGGCTTGCCCTCGCGCCGGAGGGCGCGCCGTCCATGGTCCCAACGGCCCCGCGTCCCGCCGGGCTGTTTGAAATCCTCGTTCTGGCGGAGGGCAAGCCGACGCCCTATACATACTCGGCGGACGTGGCGGCGCTTGAAATCAAAGCCCCCGGAGGCGGCGCGAGAGTGACGCACGACGCGCCGATCCGAGCCCTGCGCGTTGAGTGCGAGGGCGTTTCCATCCGTTTCGACGCCAAGTCGCCCGCCGGAGTGTCCTCGCTGAACACCCCGGATGGTCCCGTTGTCAACATAGGCGGCGGGCGGTACGTATTCTCCGCGCGGCGCGGCAAGATTACGTTCGACGACACGTGGATGCTCGCCTCGTTCGGCTCCGTGACGCCCGTTGTGGATGTCGCGCCCGTCGGCGGGATTATCGACCTTGTGGTGTACGAACTGCCGGGCGACACGCCTCTGCCCGCCGTCACGCGGACATTTGACGAATGCGCGGAGGGGAACGCCGCCGAATATGCGGCTTTCGCGAAAAGCATGGTGACGGCGTCCACGAGGGCGTCCGCCCTGCGCGACGCCGCGGCGTATTCCCTGTGGCTGAACTCAAAGGAATTGCCCGGCGGCAAGCATTGCGTAACGCCGGACAGGATAACGTCCCAGGCGTCGTCACCCTCCTGGCAGGCGCTCGCGTCGCTCGCGTTCCGGGATTTCGGCGCGGTGTTCGAGCTTTTGATGTCGCTCCCGGAGGCGTCCCCTCCCCTGCACGGTCTCGCCGTGACGCGCCTTCTCGACGACGGGCTGACGGGCGGCGCGGACGCGGTCAAGCTCCGGGAGCTGTATTTCGCGCTCGAAAAGACGGCGGCGTGGTGGCGCGACAACCGCACGCTCCCCGGCTCGGAACTCAGCTTCTACGCTTACCGCTTTGAAACGGGGCACCCGAACCCGTCGTATTTCACCGTCGGCGCGCCCGTAATAGCCCCGGACCTCAACGCGTATCTCGTGCTGCTGTACGACGCCCTCGGCAGGCTGGCGGCGGGCTTCGGCGACAAAGAGACCTCCGCCAAATACGCGGGGCGGGCGGAAGCGCGCCTTGCCGCAATGCTCGACACACTCTGGGACGGCGAGCGCTTTTTCGCCGTGAACGCCTATTCCGGGGAGCGCGCGGAGCCCGACGGCAAAACCTGCTGCGCGCCGTTCACGCTGAACGAAACGCCGGTCATCCTCGGCGGGCGGCTGCCGGAGGACGTTTTGTCGAAACTCGCCGATAAAATCGACGCGGAGAACCGTTTCGGCTTGGGGTACCTCACGTTGCTTTCGGGCCTCGCGTCGTATCCGGGCGCGCGGGAGAAGGCGAAAAAGCTCACGCTTGAACTTCTGCGGGACGCGGAGGAGCGCACGGATCCGGTTTACGGCGCCGCTCTGCTCGCGCTCGCGTCAAAGGCTATATAAAGGGGGAAACGCAAATGTTCGGAACATACGAAAAATTCAATCTCGTGCGCGCGCCCTACGCGCGGCGCGGCTCCGTCATATATCTGTACGAGGACTTCTATAAAACCGGACTCCTGCGCCTCGGCATGCACAAGTCCGGGGATATGATATCCGGCACGGACTTCCTTTTCGACATCGCCGTGACGAAAAACGGCGCCGCCGTCCCGTACACATATTTCGCCGACGCGGGCAGCTTGCGCCTTGTGAGCGGGGACGCGTCCGTCGAATTCGCCATAACCGACCGCCGCCATCTGCGCGTCCGCGGGCGCGGCGCGGGGGCGCGCCTCACGCTCGTGTCCACGAACCCGCCCGCGCCGGAGCGCGCGCCGGGGCACGGACGCGCCCTGCGCGGCATCTATCCCAAGCCGTCCGGCGGCGCGGAGGCGGACTTCGGGAAATACGGCAGGGTGTTCGTCAAAGCACTCTCTGGGACATTCCACTACGAAGCGCCGTACAACGAAACCGGGTACTACGAATCGCTTTCGTACCACTTCCTGCCCGGCGCCGAGACGGGGGAGTTTGACGCCGCGCTTCACGAGTACGACGGAGATGAGATATATCCCTTCGGCTGGTACGAGCCGTTCGACAAGCTCGCCGCCGACAACACAGCCGACTTCGAGAGCTTCAAAAGCGGCTACCGCCCCGTTGCGAAGGGGTACGAGGAGACGGCGGAATACGCCATGTGGACGATCTGGAGTCACCGCGTCGATCCGCGCGGGTATATCAAGTCCCCGGCGATGATCCTGCACCACCAGTGGGCGATAGTCGCGGCGAGCTGGCAGCAGAGCTATAACGCCATGCCGATGCAGCGCAGCCTGAAAGAGGCGTGGCGGCTGATCTGCTCGCTGTTCGACTATCAGGACGAGCGCACGGGCAGGCTGCCCGGGATGCTCGCGTATTCCGGCGCCGTCGCCGGAATGCAGCCTCCGTTCCAAGGTTTCGCGCTGGACTTCCTCATCCGGAACGCCGGGGAGGACGTCATACCCCGGGAGGACTGCGTGAGGATGTATCCCAAGTTCGCCAAATGGATAAATTACTGGACGACGTACCGCTCGGCCGGCGTTGGCGGCGATGTCACGGCGATACAGAGCCCGCACGAATCAGGCTGGGACGACGCGTCGAACTTCAAAGACGGTTTCCCCGCCTCCGACCCCAACACGATGGCGTTCCTCGTGCTTCTGATGGAATGCACGGCCCGCCTCGCGCGCGGGGCGGGCATGGACGACGACGCCGCCAAGTGGGATTCGCGCGCCTCGAAGCTTACAAAAACGATAGTGGACGACTTCTGGGACGGGGAAAAGTTCGTCACGAAGGTCAAGGGCGAGCCCGTCGATTCCAAGAGCCTCGCCTGCTTCCAGCCGATAATCCTCGGCAAGCGCCTCCCCCGCAGGATCATCAACAGGATAGCCGAGAAGCTCATGATGCCCGGCGAGTGGCTGACGGAAATAGGGCTCGCGTCAGAGAACATGCGCTCCCCGCTCGTGACGTTCGGAATAAGCTTTGTGTGCGGGCGCGTCGTCGCCCCGCAGAATATGATAATATCAGTCGGGCTCCAGGCGGCGGGCAAGCAGAAAGAGGCGGAGGAAATCGCGCGGAGGTACTGCGATCAGGTGAAAAAAGAGGGCATAATCCTCGGCTTCGCCCCTTACGATCATTTCCCGCTCACGGGGGAACCCGCGCCCGACCAGCCGCGCCCGTTCGCCACGGACGGCTGGCCGTGGAACTCGTGGTGCGCGAACTGCTTTATGACTATGGCGTCAAGCGTGATAGACGCGGGGTGAGACGCCCGGGGGCGCTGCCGAACACTCCGAGGGCAAGCCCCGCTTCAAAATTGACGCCGAAGCGCGTGTCGCTTCCGGCGTCTTTTGTTCTCTTCGCCGCCGCCGACGTGAACTCCGCCGCCGCGCGCATCGCCGCGAGCGGCGTCATTTTCAGCGTGAGCCCCGCCGTCAGCACGGACGCGAACACGTCGCCCGTGCCGTGGTAGCTGCCCGGCACGCGCTCCGCGAGCGCGCAGCCGATCTCCCCCGTTTTCACGTCGAGGCACGCCGCGCCGAGGCGCGCTTCGTCGAAAAACACGCCCGTCAGAACGGTGAGCCCCGGCGTAATTTCCCCGAGTCGCGAGAGCATTTCTTCTATATATTCCTTTGTGTAAGGTCCGTTCCTGTATTCCATGCCCGTCATAAGGGCGGCTTCCGTGATGTTCGGCACTATCACGTCCGCGCCCGCGCACAGACGGCGCATTCCGTCCGGGAAATCGGCGCCGAACGTCGAATACAGCCTCCCGTCGTCGGCCATCACGGGATCGACTACGATGAGCGCCCCGTCCTTTTTCATCTCCCTGAAAATTTCGGATACGATTTCAAGCTGCCCGCGCGAGCCCAAAAACCCGGAATAGCCCGCGTCAAACGTCAGGCCGAGGCCGCGCCAGTGCTCGAAAATCGGCATGATGTCCTCCGTCAGATCCCGGTAGGTGTAGCCCGTGAAGCCGCCCGTGTGCGTGCTGAGCACGGCCGTCGGTATGACGGAGCACTCGATCCCCGCCGCGGAGAGTATCGGCAGGGCGACTGTCAGCGAGCATTTCCCGAAGCACGAAATATCGTGTATCGCCGCCACGCGCGGCACCGTCCGCCGGGGCGGGGATTTTGCCGCGCTCATTCGCGCGGCGCTTTCTCCCGCACTATCTGTATGTGCGGATAGGCGAAATCCACGTGCGCGTACCCGAAGCGTTTTTTCACCTCGAAGTAGATGTCGCTTTTCATTCTATGCGAAACGCCGAGGTTTTCCGCCCACACCCAGACCTTAAGCACGATCCCGGAGTCCTCCATGCGGTTTATCAGCACCTCGACAGGCTCCTTCCCCGCCGCCAAGGCCTCCTCCGCTTTCTCGTCGTCGTAATGCGGGTGGCGCTGTATGGCGTTGCGTATGACCTGAGCCGCCGTCTCCGCGTCGGATTCGTATGTGATCGTGAATTCCAGCGGCATACATATCTTGTTGCCGCCGTAGCTCGCGTTCTCTATGGCCGCCTTGTTCATATCGGAATTGGGGATGATGAGCCGTTTGTTCTCAAACGTGCGTATGACCGTGTGCCTGAGCGTGACCTCCTCCACCGTGCCTGTTTCCCCCATGCCCACGTGGCGTATGACATCGCCTATCTTAAACGGGCTTGTCAGGATGATGATAAGCCCGCTGCACAGATTCCCTATCGGTTCCTGGCACGCGATGGACAGCACGATGGCGGCGACGCCGGAGCTCGCGAGCACGGCGCTGAGCGCGTTTGTCGCGCTACCCGAAAATACAGCCGTGAGGCCGCCCACGCAGACAAGCGCCGTGAGGGCGTATTTCAGAAGTCTCACGAACCCGAAGCGCTGACCTCGCGCCCGCCGCGCTTTTTCGGCGCGCCGGAACACGGCGGAAATAATTTTTACGAGGGAAAGCGTCAGCGCTATCGCGACGGCGGCGCGCAGGGATACCGCCAGCACTGTCTGTTTGTCCGCGCCCAAGGCGCCGAGCAGTCTTTCAAAAGCGTCCATAAAATGCGATTCCGTCCTTTCCCGAAACAGCGGCGGCGCGCGGCCTGTTTTTTCATAATATATCACGCGGGGGCGGCGGCGCGCAAGGACAATATGACGCCTTGCCGCGAGGCGATATGTTTTACATATATTGTTTATTATTGGGGATTAAAAGCTCGTATTTTTTGTGCAATGCTACAAAGATTACAATGTCGATCATTTTCGCGTTTCTTTTTGTAAACAATCGGCCTATAATAACGTATAATTTACAACTTCGTTACTTGTTGTAAATAAAAACGCAAAATAAGGAGAAGTGTTTTACAGGGGGACGATCCCCCGGAAAGGAATGTTATGAAAATCACAATTGTTGCGATGCTTGCGGCGGTTCTTCTGTCGCCCTTTAATCTCCCGGCGCGTCCCGGACTTACAGCCGGGGCGGCCCCGCTCCCCGCGCCGGTATCCGAGGTCTCCGGAAGCAAAATCGCGCGCGCCCCGCTGAAATTCGGGCTCACAGAGCGCCGCGTGACGGTACTTGTGAGCGGGTTCCCGCCGAGCGTGGCCCCGGAGCCTTCCGCGTTTTACGGAGAGATTCAGGGCGGATCGAGCTATGCGTCGGTCTGCGACATCGCCGCGGCGCTCGGCGCGCGCGTATCGTGCGACGGAGAGGGCTCGGTGAAGGTCTTCGCGCCGGGTCTTGAGCTCGCGGCGGCGGCGGGGGATAATTACATCGTCGCCAACGGGCGCTTCCTTTATGTGCCGCACGGCGTTTCTCTCGCCGGCGGCGAGGTGTGCGCGCCCGTGCGCCAGGTGGCGCGCGCGTTCGGGGCGAACGTGCAGTGGAGCGACGCGTTCAAAACGGTGCTCGTGACGCCGGGCGGGGATCCCATCGCCCCGGCTGAGAGGGTGTACGGCGCGGAGGACGTCAAATGGCTGTCCCGCATAATATACGCAGAGGCGGGCGGAGAGAGCTTTGACGGGATGCTCGCCGTCGGCAACGTCGTGATGAACCGCTTGCGCTCGGAGTATTATCCGGACACCGTACACGGCGTGATATTTGACAGGCGCTCCGGCGTGCAGTTCACACCCGCGTATTCCGGTGCCATCAACAATACCCCGTCGGAAGCGTGCGTCAAGGCGGCGAAACTCGCGCTCGACGGCGCGGAGATTGTCGGCGGCAGTCTGTATTTCGCCTCGGCGAGTTGCTGGGCGTCGCGCCACCGCGAGCTGTATAAGACGATAGGCGCGCACGATTTTTATCTGTGAAAATCTGCGGCGGCGCGGGGAGAGACCCCGCGCCGCCGCGAGCGGCCCCTTGCAAAATCCCCGGCGGCGTGCTAAACTGCGGGTAAGTAAGCCGGCGCGCCGGGGCGACCGGACATTTTCCGCGATCGCTCCGCGCCCGAAGAGTTACGAAAGGCATGGTCGTGTTTATGCGCCGTTTTTTTCTGCTGCTGCTTCCGCCCGCGCTGTTCGCGGCGGCGTTTTACATACTGCGCCCGGCGGAGGCCGTCATGGATTTCGCGTGGAGGCGCGCCGGCGCGGCGTGGCGCTTCGCGCTGGGGCTTCTGACGTCGTATCTGCCGTTTTCGCTCATGGAGGTTCTCGGCACGGCGCTCGCGGTGCTGCTTGCCGCGTTTTTGATCGCGCTCATCGTCTCTCTCATAAGGCGGCGCGGTGTTTTCAGGGCGGCGCGCCGCCTTGGCTCTCTTGTCGCCGCCGCCGCTTACGGCGCGGCGATTTTCATCTGGGTGTATCTGCCGGGGTATTACGCGCCCCCGGCGTATGAGGGCGCGCTCGATCGGCGCGACATATCGTCCGGGGAACTCGCCGCCGCGCTGACGTTCTTCCGCGACCGCGCCAACGAGCTTTCGGGTTCCGTCAAAAGGGACGGGGACGGGGGCTTCGGGGAGAGCGTGGACGACATCATAACGCTCTCGGAGCTCGTGTACGCGAACGCGGAGGGCGAATTCCCGCGCCTTTCGCCCTCGCGCGCGCGCCCCAAGAAAATGCTGTATTCGGAGGTTATGAGCCGGGCGCGCTTCACGGGTATTTACTTCGCGCTCACGGGGGAGGCGAATGTCAACACGAACGAGCCGCGCGCGTTTCTGCCGTTCACGGCGGCGCATGAGCTGGCGCACTCGCACGGCGTGGCGCGGGAGGACGAGGCGAATTTTTTCGCCGTCGCCGCCTGTCTGACGTCGGGCGTGAACGCGTATGAATATTCCGGCTGTCTCGCCGCGCTGTCATATATAGGGCGCGCGCTCTCCGGCGCGGATGAGGGAGCGTTCGCGGAGATTTCGGCGGGATACGCGGAGGGCGTCCGGCGCGATCTGGAGGATAACCGCCTCTACTGGCTCGGAATCGCGGAGCAAAACGCCCGCTCTCCCGCCGTCGCGGCGTTCTCCGAGGCGGTGAACGGGACGTACGACGGCTATCTGAAAGCGAACGGCCAGGCGTCTGGCGCGCGCTCTTACGGGGAGTGCGTCGATCTTCTGGCGGCGTGGGCGCTCGGCAGGATGTGAGCGTACGAAAAACCGGCGCGGGGGATGGATGATATCCCCCGCGCCGGTTCGGTTTGAGTGCCCTCCGGGCGCCGAATCAGTACATTCCGCCCATATCGCCGCCGGAGGCCGCCGGGGCGGGGGGCTCGGGAATATCCGCGACGAGCGATTCTGTCGTCAGCACCATGGAGGCGACCGACGCCGCGTTTTCGAGCGCGGAGCGGCACACCTTCGTCGGATCCACGATGCCCGCCTTGATGAGATCTGTGTATTCCTCTTTCGCCGCGTCAAAACCGTAGCTCGCGCTCTTGTTGCTTCTTATCTTGTCGAGTATGACGGCGCCTTCCAGCCCGGCGTTCGTCGCTATCTGCATCACCGGGGACATCAGCGCCTTGGCGAGCAGGGCGACGCCCGTCTTCTCGTCGCCGGACACATCGGAGAGCAGCTTCTCCACGGCTTTCGCCGCGACGACGTACGCCGTGCCGCCGCCGGGGACGATGCCCTCCTCTACGGCCGCGCGCGTGGCGTTCAGCGCGTCCTCTATGCGGAGCTTCTTCTCTTTCATCTCCGTTTCCGTCGCCGCGCCGACCTTTATGACCGCGACGCCGCCGGACAGCTTCGCGAGGCGCTCTTGAAGCTTTTCCTTGTCATAGTCGGACGTCGTCTGCTCGATTTCCGCGTTGATCTGGTTGATTCTCGCCTTTATGTCGTCCTGTGAGCCCGCGCCTTCGACGATGATCGTGTTGTCCTTGGTGCTTTTGACCTGGCGCGCCGTGCCGAGCTGGTTGACGCCGATGTCCTTCAGCTCCATGCCAAGCTCGGAGGAAATGACCTCGCCGCCCGTAAGCGCCGCTATGTCGCGGAGCATCTCCTTGCGCCTGTCTCCGAAGCCCGGTGCCTTGACACACAGGCAGTGGAACGTCCCGCGCAGCTTGTTGAGTATGATCGTCGCGAGGGCCTCGCCCTCCACATCCTCGGCTATTATCACAAGCTTGCGGCCGGACTGCACGACTTGTTCGAGCACCGGCAGAATCTCTTGTATGTTGGATATTTTCTTGTCCGTTATCAGAATGAACGGCTCTTCGAACACTGCCTCCATCTTGTCGGAATCGGTGACCATGTACGGCGTGATGTAGCCGCGGTCGAACTGCATACCCTCCACGACCTCGGAATACGTCTCCGCGGTCTTGGATTCCTCAACCGTTATAACGCCGTTGCGGGAGACCTTTTCCATCGCCTCGGCGATCAGGGTGCCGATTTCCTCCTGCCCGGAGGACACGGCGCCGACGCGCGCGATGTCCTTGGAGCCGGACACGGGCTGGGAGTTTGCCCGTATGGCTTCCACCGCCGCCGCCGTCGCTTTTTCGATGCCGCGCTTCATTACCATAGGGTTGGCGCCCGCCGCGACGTTTTTGATCCCCTCGCGGATGATGGACTGCGCGAGCACGGTGGCCGTCGTCGTGCCGTCCCCGGCGACGTCGTTCGTCTTGGACGCGACCTCGCGCACGAGCTGCGCGCCCATGTTCTCAAACGGATCCTTGAGCTCGATTTCCTTCGCTATCGTCACGCCGTCGTTCGTAATCAGCGGGGAGCCGTACTTCTTGTCGAGCACGACGTTGCGCCCCTTGGGACCTATCGTAAGCTTCACCGTGTCGGCGAGCTGGTTCACGCCGTTTTCCAGCGCGCGGCGAGCGTCCTCGCCGTAGATGATCTGTTTTGCCATTGCAAGACCTCCTGTTAGTTGTATGTTTTAATGATTCAATATGATTTTTCGCGTTGCGGAGTATTTTCCGATAGGCGAGCGCCGGCAGTACTATGCGGTTACTCGACGATCGCGAGGATATCGCCCTGCTTAACTATTGTGTACTCGTCGTCGTCCACCTTGACCTCCGTGCCGGAATACTTGCCCATCAGCACGCGGTCGCCGATTTTGACGGTCATGACGACATCCTCGCCATCGACCTTGCCTCCGGGTCCCACGGCGACGACCTCGTACACCTGAGGCTTTTCCTGCGCGGCGCTTGTCAGAATGATGCCGCTTTTCGTTTTTTCCTCGGCCTCGATCTGCTTTACGATTACTCTGTCGGACAGGGGTTTGAGATTCATTGCTTGTACCTCCCAAGTAATTTTATAGAATTTTGGATGTATCCCGCGTTAGCACTCGGCGCCGCCGAGTGCTAACGCGATAGTAATAATAGCCCAAGGAAAACCGGAATGCAAGCGCGAATATCGGCGTTCTCAGCCCGTATGGCGCCAAATACGGGCGTTTTCCCGGCGATATGCCGATTTATCTCTCATTATCTTCGTATATATCGCGTTTTCTTCGATTCTTGAGGTTTCAAAACGCTTTTTTACTGAAAACGCCGGGCGGCGGGGCTCGCGCGGGTCATCCGGATATCTCCGCGCTCGTCTCCGTAATCGCCCTCAGCGGAAGTCCCGCCTCCCCGAAAAGGGCAATCGCGGCGGGCAGCGCCTTGAGCGCCCCGTCCGAGCACTCGAACCTGATGTCCTTGACGGAGTACCGCGAGACCGGCAGGAACGAACCCGCGTCCTCCGCCGCGTCGTCCGGGGAGTAAACGCTCGCGTCGCGGTATATGAGCCCGCGCTCCGCGCAGAGCGTCCGCGCGTCCCCGGAGACCTCCGGCGGGGACGCGGCGAGCGGGGTTTTCACCTTCGCCGCCTCAAAAAGCAGGGCTGCGGCGCGAGAGAGTTCCTCCGCCCCGCCCGTTTCCAGCCAAATGCCGAGGCTGTGCCCCTCGCCGTATACGCGCCGCGCGAGGTCGGGCGACTCCGCAAGCTCGTGTTCCGACATAAAAAAGCAGGCGCGGGCGGAGCCGAGCTTCAGCGCGTCGAGCACACGCGGCGCGTACTCCCCGGACACGCCGTAAAAACTCAGATACACCGTGGAGCCCTCGTACGCCGGGGGCGTCTCCGGCGGCGGCGCACCGCCGGGCGTGGGGGAGGGTCGCTGCGCCGATGCCTTGGCGGCGAGGTATTCGTCGTAATACGTCTCCATCTGCTTTTTGAACTGCCCGGCAAAGGTCTTGTCGTTGTACACCGCGTCGTCCGTTTTTATCCTCAGTACGGACACCGGTTCGCACGGTATTATGCTGTACGTCAGATTGAAATAGCCGCATACGAATTCAAGCGGCAGGAAGTACAGCCCGCCGATCCGCCTTACGGACGTATCCTCGTAAATCACTCCGTCCAGATCCGTGACGGCGCCGAGTTCCAGGAAAAAGTTCAGCCTCAGCTTGCCTTTCGTGACGTAGAGGTTCCCCCTCGCCGCGGACAGCGAGACGGACAGCCCGGCGTAGGAAAAAACGCCGGACGGCACATACAGCGTCGTCCCGAAGTACGCGGGCATCGTGGCGTCGCGCAGGGGCAGGAGCGTGTCGTTCACGCCCGTGAAGCAGACGATCTGCGCCGCGTCCGCCGGCGCGGCGAGCGAGGAGAGCAGGATGGCGGCGGCAAGCGCGGCGGCGAGCGCTGTTTTTTTCGTTTTTACGTTCATAGTACTGAAAATATACCGCAAATCCGGGGGAAAGTAAAGGATTTTCAAAAATTTCATTTTCGCTGTTGCAATGCGGGGCGCTTTCTGCTAATATATATCGACTTCGGTTGAACCGGATACCGAATATTTTGATTCTTGATCAAGGAGGTGCGGCAAATGGCCAAATGCCAGTTTTGCGGCAAAGGCGTTTCGTTCGGCATACAGGTGAGCCACTCCCACAGGCGCAGCAACCGTACATGGAAGCCGAACATCAAGCGCGTATCGGCCGTTGTGGACGGCTCTCCGCGTCATGTCTACGTCTGCACGCGCTGTATGCGCAGCGGGAAGGTGACAAGGGCGGTATAGCGCGCGGGCGCGGCATACGGGGGCGGGCGGCGGCGTAGAATTACGTCGGTGATGTTATGCACGAGCTTCTCGGTCTTATCACGGCGCACGTATGCGAAAGCCTGTCCGCGCCCTCCGGCGCGGCGTACTACTCGGGCGGCGGCGCGGCCTCCGGCGCGCTCGAACTGCTTTGCGCGCTCAACAGATATGTCTGCGCGGACGTCCCCCGTTTCTCTCGCGGCGCCGTCGGGGCGCTCCGCGCGCGGACGGGGGCTTCGGTCATATTCGACCCCTCGCCGGAGCGCGTACTCGGGGCGGGTCTCGCCGTGCTTGAGGCGGCGGCGCCCGGTCGTCGGTTTTCCGACTGTTGCGTGGTGTACGCAACGCGCGAGAGCTATTACGGCGGCGTGCGCTGGACGCGCCGCGTGGGGGGCGTCCGGGCGAAGTTTTTTGACGGCGCGCCGCGCGGGGGCTTCACGCTTCCGGCAGCGTACGGGGCGATATTGCGGGGGGACGCCGCGCTCGGCGGAATAATCATCCTTGACAAAACAGCCGGTACAAAGTAAAATGCACTCGGTGGAAGCGACGAAGCCGTTTCCTGCCCAGGAGGGATATGACGCTATGGCAAACAAAACGAAATTCAAAATGAGCCAGGAGCGGTTCGAGGAACTGAAATCCGAACTCAACCATCTGCAGACAGTGCGGGAAAAAGAGGTCTCCGAGCAGATAAAGCATGCGCGCTCCTACGGAGATCTTTCCGAAAACAGCGAGTACGACGAGGCGAAAACGGAGCAAAGCAAGCTGTACGCGAGGATTTCCGAGCTGAAAAACATCATCGAAAACGCCGAGCTCGTCGATTCGTCGAGAAACGACGGCACCGCCGGCGTCGGTTCCTCCGTCCTGGTCGCCGACCTTGAGGATGGCTCCGAGACGGAGTATCGCATCGTGGGCTCTCAGGAGGCCGACCCCGCGAACAATATGGTTTCGGACGACTCCCCGTTCGGAAAGGCGCTGATGGGGCGCGCCGCCGGGGAGGACATCGTCGTGGAGGCGCCCGCCGGAAGGCTGAGGTTCCGCCTTAAAGAAGTGAAGTAGGTGGGCGCGTGAGCGAAGAAACGAATCCTGTCCCCGGTCTGTCCGAGATACTGCGAATACGGCGCGACAAGCTCGCGCGTCTGCGCGAAACGGGGCGCGACCCGTACGCCGCGACGCGCTTTGAGCGCACGTCATACTCGCGCGAGATACATGAGCGCTTCGGCGAGTTGGAGGGCTCCGAGGTCACGCTCGCGGGGAGGGTCATGGCGAAGCGCGGCATGGGCAAGGCCGTCTTCGCCGACTTGAAGGACGACCGCGGCGCCATACAGATATACATCCGGCGCGACGACGTCGGGGAGGAGACGTTCGAGGACTTCAAAAAGTGGGACATCGGCGACATCATAGGCGCGTCCGGCGTCGTTTTCAGGACGAAAATGGGGGAGGTCTCCGTCCGGTGCCGCTCCCTTGCCATGCTGTCGAAATCCCTGCGCCCCCTCCCGGAGAAATACCACGGGCTCACGGATACGGAGACGAAGTACCGCCGGCGCTATCTCGATTTGATTATGGATCCCGGCGCGCGCCGCGCGTTTGAGACGCGGAGCGCGTTTATCCGCCACGTCAGGGCGTACCTCGACGCGCGCGGCTTCCTGGAGGTCGAAACGCCGGTGCTCGGCACGACGTCCGGCGGCGCGGCGGCGCGTCCGTTTATAACGCATCACAATACGCTCGGCATTGATATGTATATGCGCATAGCCCTGGAACTGCATCTCAAGCGTCTCATCGTCGGCGGGATTGAGCGCGTTTACGAGATAGGCCGCGTGTTCCGCAACGAGGGAATGGACACGAAGCACAACCCGGAATTCACGATGGTGGAGCTGTACCGGGCATACGCCGATTACAACGATATGATGGCGCTGTTTGAGGAACTGCTCTCCTCCGCCGCGCGCGATATACTCGGAACGCATACCGTAAGCTGGCAGGGGGAAGAGATAGACCTCTCCCCGGGCTGGCCGCGCCTCACGATGGCGGAAGCTGTGAAACTGCACACAGGCGTCGATTTCATGACGTTTGAGAGCGCGGAGGACGCCGTTCTGGCCGCCGAATCGATCGGCGTGAAAATGCCGGACGGCAAGGCGCCGGGCTGGGGCGAGCTGTTGTACGAGTGCTTCGACCGCCGCGTGGAGGACAAGCTGGTACAGCCCGTTTTCATAACGGAACACCCGGTGGAGGTTTCCCCGTTCGCCAAGAAAAAGCCGGGCGACCCGCGCCTGACGGAGCGCTTCGAGGCGTTCATATGCCGAAGCGAGATGGCGAACGCCTTTTCGGAGCTCAACGACCCCGTAGACCAGCGCGAGCGCTTTTTGCGCCAGGCGGCGCTTCGTTCCGCGGGCGACCCGGAAGCGGAGATGATGGACGAGGACTTTGTCACGGCGCTCGAATACGGCATGCCGCCGACGGGCGGCATGGGCATAGGCATAGACCGCGCCGTCATGTTGCTGACGGGCAGCGCGTCGATACGTGACGTTCTGCTGTTCCCCGCGATGAAGCCCGCCGGCTGAAAATGGACGCGATCGCGAGCCGCCGCTCCGCGCTTGCCGGGCATCTGCGAAGACTCGGGCGCGACGCCGGGTACAGATATGAACGCGGGGAGATGCTGTGCGACGGTTGGCGCTGTCTGCGCGAGGCTGCGGACAGCCCCGTTGAGATAACGGCGGTTTTGGTTTCCGCCGGGGCGGGGGAGGACGCCCTCGGCACCCTCCCCCGCCCCGGCGTCCCCGTTTACAGGGCGGCGGAGGATGTTTTCAGCTATATATCGCCGCTGAAAACCGCCCAAGACGTGCTGTTCTCTTGCGCGCTCCCCCGCGCGAGGGAGGTGGACGTCTCCGCGCGCAACCTCGTGCTCGACGGCGTGCAGGACCCCGGTAACGTCGGGACGGCGATACGCTCCGCCGCCGCGTTCGGAGTGGACAGCGTGATTCTCACCGGCCCCTGCGCCGACCCGTACAGCCCGAAAACGGCGCGCGCGGCGATGGGCGCCGTTTTCCGCGAAAACGTCGCGCGGACGGATTACGGCGGTCTGCGCCGCCTCGTGGGCCTCGGGCTGGCGCTTTACGGAGCGGCGGCGGACGGGGCGGAGGACATAAGGGCGCTCGATCTGTCGCGCGCGTCCGCCGCCGTTGGAAGCGAGGGCGCGGGACTTGCGGAGGAAACTCTGTCGCTGTGCCGGGGGCGCGCCGCCATACGCATGGAGCCGGGGACGGAGTCGCTCAACGCGGCGGTGGCGGCGAGCATCATAATGTGGGAAATGTACAAAGGGGCGGGATGAACTATGTCAACGCTTAAATACTATGTCTGGCTGTCCTCCGTGCGGAATATCGGCGCGGCGGCGGCGGGGAAGCTCCTGCGGCACTTCGGCACGGCGGAGAACGTGTTTTTCGCCGACGCCGGGGAGTACGCCAAGGTCCCGGGGCTGTCGCCCGCAGAGGCGGCGGCTTTGGAGGACAAGGATCTCGCCCGGCCGAGCGGCATCCTGGCGCGCTGCGCGGAACTCGGTCAGCGCGTCGTCACGATTCAGGACGCGGAATACCCGGAGCGCCTGCGGAACATATACGATCCCCCGGTGACGCTCTATGTCAAAGGGCGTCTGCCCGCCATCGACGAGGAGGCGGCGATCGCCGTTGTCGGGACGCGCTCGTGCACGCCGTACGGTCTGAAAACCGCCGAAAACTGCGGCTATACGCTCGCGCGGCGCGGGCTTCTCGTCGTGACGGGGCTCGCCAAGGGCGTGGACTCGGCGGCGGCGCTCGGGGCATTGCGCGGGGGAGGGGCGGTTATCGGCGTGCTCGGCTGCGGCATAGACGTCGTATATCCCGCGTCGAACGCGGCGCTCTATGAGGATACGGCGAGCGCCGGCGCGCTCATTTCGGAATACCCGCCCGGCACGGAGCCGGTCTCCGGCCATTTCCCCGTCCGCAACAGGATAATCTCCGGCATATCAGTCGGCGTTGCCGTCATAGAAGCCCCGCCGCGCAGCGGGGCGCTCATAACGGCGTCCCGCGCCCTGGAGCAGGGCAGGGACGTGTTCGCCGTTCCGGGCAACGTGGACGCGCCCACGAGCGCGGGGACGAACAGACTCCTGCGCGACGGCGCAATTCCCCTGACCTCACCGGAGGACATCGTGAACGAATACGCCGGGCTTTTCCCGCTTAAAATCAAAGCGGGGAAGATAAAATCCGTGCCGCTCGACAAAAAGCTCGAAAGAAAGCTCGTAAAAAGCCGGAAGGCGGCGGAAAAAACGCTTGACAGCGCGGCGGGAAACGAATATATTGGCTCCGTCGGGGATGCGCCGGCGGAAACTCCCCCGCCCCTGACGGGCGCCGAAAAGTCCGTTTACGACGCCCTCCTCGGCCTCGCGCGGCCCGGCGAGGCGGCGTACATCGACGACATCATAGCGTCGGCGGGGATACCCGCGCCGGACGCGCTCGGCGCTATGACGATGCTCGAAATCGACGGCGCCGTCGTATCCCTCGGAGGGGGCTTCTACGCGCCCGCCGGACAGGAGAAAACCGGAGAAATAAGAGCGGAGCTCAATTCATAAGGAAGTGCGTTATGGCGAAAACGAATCTCGTAATTGTGGAGTCGCCCGCGAAGGCCAAGACAATCGGGGGCTACCTCGGCCCGGAATACAAGGTCATGGCGTCGCTGGGGCACCTGCGCGACTTGCCGAAAAGCAAGCTCGGCGTCGATATCGAAAACGGCTTCGAGCCGGACTATCAGCCCGTCAAGGGGCATGAGCAGACGATAAAAGAGTTGCGCGCCGCCGCGAAAAACTCCGATCGCGTGTACCTCGCGACGGACCCTGACCGCGAGGGCGAGGCCATATCGTGGCACCTGAAGGAACTGCTCGGTCTATCCGACTCGGCGGCTCTCCGCGCGCCGTTCAACGAGATAACAAAAAAGGTCGTGCGCGAGTCGATAGCCAACCCGCGCGCCATCGACACCGACCTGGTGAACGCGCAGCAGGCGCGGAGGATACTCGACCGCATCGTCGGCTATAAGCTCTCCCCGCTGCTGTGGAAGAAAATCAGGCGCGGGCTGTCCGCGGGGCGCGTGCAGTCCGTCGCGACGCGCCTTGTGACCGACCGCGAGGAGGAGATACGCGCGTTCGTCTCGGAGGAATACTGGCTGCTCGACGCGGAGCTCATGCCCTCGGGCGGTGAGGCGCGCTTCACGGCGCGCTTCCACGGCAAGGGGAAGCGGGAAATGCGCCTTGAAAACGAGGCCATGGTGGACGAGGTCGTCTCCGCCGTCTCGCAGGAGCCGTTCTCGATCGAAAGCGTCAAGCGCGTGGACCGCCGCCGCCGCCCCGCGCCGCCGTTCATCACGTCGAGTCTGCAGCAGGAGGCCTCGCGCAAGCTCGGCATGACGCCGCGCCGGACGATGAGCATAGCCCAGCAGCTCTATGAGGGCGTGAATGTGAAGGGCGAGGGCGCGACGGGGCTTATAACATATATGCGCACGGACTCCCTGCGCCTTTCGGAGGACGCGCTCGCGGACGCGGCGCGCTTCATAAAAGCGCGGTACGGCGCGGACTATTACCCCGGACAGCCGACGCGCTTTAAGGCCGGGGCGGGCTCGCAGGACGCGCACGAGGCGATACGCCCGAGCTATGTCGAGCTGGCGCCGGACGATATCAAGCCCAGCCTTACGGGCGACCAGTACCGCCTGTACAAGCTCATATGGAGCCGCTTCCTCGCGTCGCAGATGTCGGAGGCGGTCTACGACAGCATGACGATAGACGCCGTTTCGGCGGGGTATCTGTTCCGCGCGAAAAACGAATTCGTGAAGTTCCCCGGCTTTATGGCGGTGTATGTCGAAGGCGCGGACACGGAGGAAGAAAAGCTCGAAACGCCCCTGCCCGCCCTCGGGGAGGGCTCGGCGGCGGAGCTTCTCGGCACGAAGCGCGAGCAGAAGTTCACCCAGCCCCCGCCGCGCTACACGGAGGCGGCGCTCATAGAGGCGATGAAAAACAGCGGCGTCGGCAGACCGTCCACGTACGCGCCGACGGTATCGACGATAATGGATCGCGAGTACGTCGTCAAAGAGGGGAAGCGCTTGCGCCCGACGCCGCTCGGCGAGGTCGTGACGGGACTGATGAAGGACCGCTTCTCCGACATCGTGGACCTGAAATTCACGGCGCGCATGGAAGAGACGCTCGACAGCGTGGAGCGGGGCTCGGTCGACTGGCGCGAGGTGCTTTCTGATTTTTACGGCGGCTTTTCAAGCTCGATAGAGAACGCGGAGACGGCGCTGGAGGGAGAGAGGCTGAAGGTTCCGGACGAGCTGTCCGACGAGACATGCGACGTCTGCGGGCGTCGGCTTGTGATAAAATCGGGGCGGTTCGGGCGCTTCCTCGCCTGCCCCGGCTATCCGGAATGCACGTTCACGAAGCCCATCGTCGTCGAAATGCCGGGGAAATGCCCCGCGTGCGGCGGCAGGATACTGAAACGCACGTCGAAAAACGGCTACACCTATTACGGATGCGAGAATATGAAGGTCTGCAATTTCCTGACGTGGGATGTGCCCGTGGAGGAGAACTGCCCGGAGTGCGGGCAGACGCTTTTCAAAAAATCCGGGCGCGGCGCGAAGAAGCCGTTCTGCGTGAACGAGACCTGCGCGCTGTTCGTCCCGGAGGACAAGCGGGGCGGATACAAGAAGAAAACGGAGACCGCAGGGGAGAACGCCGGAAAAAGCGCGGCGAAAAAAAAGAAAAGCCCCGCCGCGAAAAAACCCCGCGCCGCGGGATGAGGGGCGCGGCATGAAGATAATACTGGACGCGATGGGCGGGGACAACGCCCCCGGCGCCGTCGCGGAGGGCGCGCTGAAAGCGATGGAGCAGCTCGGCGTCGATATAATCCTGGTGGGGCGCGCGGAGGACATCCTGCGCGCGCTGCAGAAGCTCGGAAGAAGCTCTCTGCCGCGCGGCCTTGAAATCCTCGACGCTGAGGAAACGATAGAAATGGACGACGACCCCCTCGCCGCCGTGCGCGAAAAACGCGGCTCGTCCATGGTCGTCGCGCTGAACCGCCTCGCGGAGGGCGGCGGGGACGCGCTCGTCTCAGCCGGAAGCACGGGCGCCCTGTTGTCGGGGGCGACGCTGATAGTGAAGCGCGTCCGGGGCATACGCCGCGCGGCGCTCGCCCCGTTCCTGCCGGGCGCGGGCGGCGGCTTCCTGATAATCGACTGCGGCGCGAACGCGGAATGTACGCCGGAATATCTCTTGCAATTCGCCTATATGGGCAGCTTCTACGCCGAAAGCGCGCTCGGCGTCGCGCGCCCGCGCGTTGCCCTGCTGAACAACGGCGCGGAGAGCTCGAAGGGGACGCCGTTGCAGATTGAAGCGCACAGACTGCTCTCCGCCGCCGGCGCGGCGCTCAATTTCACGGGGAACGTCGAGGGGAACGAAGTCATGGCGGGGAAATGCGATGTCGTAGTGTGCGACGGCTTTTCCGGGAACATACTGCTGAAAACCATAGAGGGCGCGGCGAAATTCATCCTGGGCGAAATGAAATCCGCCCTGACGCAAAACGCGAGGACGAAGCTCTCCGCGCTCCTCCTGAAAAGCGAGCTGTCGGAGCTGAAACGCAGATTCAACGCCGACAGGGTCGGGGGGACCGTCCTGCTCGGCATATCAAAGCCCGTAATAAAAGCGCACGGCTCTTCCGGCGCGGACGCCATATGCGGCGCCGTGCGCCAGGCGGCGCTCGCCGCGGGGGCGGACGTGCCGGGGCGGCTGAAAGAAAACATCGAACGTATGAAGCTGGATCCGGAAAGGGGCGTACCGCTTGATGGCTGAGGATATGGAAAGGCTCGAAGAAAAAATCGGCTATGCCTTCAAGGACAAAAGCCTGCTTGCCACCGCGCTGACGCACAGCTCGTATTCCAGCGAGAAGCGCGCGGACGGCGCCGCCTGCAACGAGAGGCTCGAATTCCTCGGAGACAGCGTGCTCGGCTTCACGGTGGCGGAATACCTCTACAAGCGCCGCCCGAATATGTCGGAGGGGCAGATGACTCGCGTCCGCGCGGAGCTGGTCTGCGAAAAGACGCTCCTCACCGCCGCGCTCGAAATCGGGCTCGGCGGGCATATGATACTCGGGCGCGGAGAGGAACTGACGGGGGGGCGCGAGCGCCCCTCGATACTCGCCGACGCCATGGAGGCGCTTTTCGCCGCGGTATACCTCGACGGCGGCAGCCGCGCCGCGACGCGGCTCATACAGCGGCTTATAGCCTCGCGCTTGGACGACGCGGAAAAATCGAGCCGCGACTACAAATCGGAACTTCAGGAGTACGCGCAGGGCGCGGGACAGACACTTATATATAAGCTCGTGGAAGAGAGCGGGCCGGATCACAGGAAGGTGTTCCGCGTGGAAGCGGAGATAGGCGGGCGCGGCCTCGCCTTCGGGGAGGGCGTCACGAAAAAAGCCGCCGAAAAAGAAGCGGCGAAAGCGGCGTTTGAAAAACTGGGGAGTTTAATTCCCGGTTAAGTATTTATCGAAAAACTCGTTGATCAGCTTCACTCCCGCCAAATACAGGACCACGGCCCTGTCCGCCGTTCCCGTCTTGCCGATGTGGAAGGTGGCAACGGAGCAGAGGTGCGCCGCTTCGGCGAAAAGGGCTTTCATTTCCCAGTCGGGGTCGTTCCGTATAAAATCATATTTAGTAACCATGCCGAGGAGCTTCTTGTAAATTTCGTCATACACGCTTTCGGCGAAGGTGTTCGTGAAGGAATAGGACGCTGCCGGGACGCTTCTGTCGAAGGATAGGGCGTATTTGAACTGGTCGGTGTGTATGAAATCGTATTTTGCGTGAACCGAATGCCACAGCTTGCCCATATCATAATAAATATCAGAGCCAAGCCTTTCGCCGCGCGGGTCAACCAACATAAATCCGGTGTCGGTGCCGTTGTAGAGCAGGATATTCTGAAAATGCAAATCACCATGGATCATAGACAGATATGCCGGGTTGAGCAGTTTTATAAAATCCCCCATGCCGGAAAGCCTCGTGAACAGCTCCCGTATGTTTCTATATTCCGCGCCGTTTATTTCAACGCGCTCCGCTTCGATGATTCTGCCCAGCAGCTCGCATTTTTCCGAGCATTCCGCCAGCCGGCTGAGCACGCGGTTGATGTGCTTTTCCGTTATCCAGTTGTCCGGGGCGACGCCGAGCTTGCGCGAATAGACGTTTTTGAACAGCCAGTCCAAGAGCTTTTCCAAAAAACCGCACGCGGCGTCCGCGTTATAATGACCGTCGAATATGTTTTCCCGAAGGTTCCTGCTGCCGTAATAGGGCACGTTGTAAAAGACGCTCGGCGAGGCGAGGTCGTACTCCAAAACCTCTGAAAAGTAGGGCTTCAGCTCCGCCGGGAGCGACAGCAGCCATTCGATTTCGTTTATCAGCTTCAGGCGACCCGCCCCGCCGTCCTCCTTTTTTACGACCAGCCTGTAGTTGAGCTTAGAATAGGAGCCGCCGGTCAATTCGCTTGAATAGCCGCCGTTTAACATGCCGTGCACCAAATCGTCATACTTGATGGCCTTTATCTCGCAGCTTTGCAATATGTCGGAAATCGCGTCAAGCAGCGGGCGCGAGAAAACGACCGCTTTTTTCAGGCAGGCCACCGCGTCGGCGGATAAACGGGCGATGCCGGCAAAGGCGATCCACGGGAACGCCGCCGACTCCGAATTGCCGATAGCGGTCACGTTGTTGTTTTCCACGGCGATGACCGTCTGGATATTGTCCGGGTCAAGCAGACCGTGAACGACCAGGACGTTTTTTTCGCTGTATCGCCTGAGTCTGGCGATCGTCGCCATATCCAGCACGCGGTTGCCCTCGATGATCAGGAGGTCTTCGCCGTCAAAGAAGTCAGAATCAAAACAACGCTCCTTCAGAACGTTGTTTTTTTTGACGAAGGCTTTCTTCGTCCGAATTTTCTCTATTTTGCTTTTTACCGACTCGATGTTCCATATCCCGCCGGAGCCGAACAGCACACAGATGTCGTCGTTCGCGAAGCCGTTGACGTTCAGCAGGCTTATGTGCCTTTCAATTACGGTCATTTCGTTATATAAGGGCAGAAAGCAAGCCGGAAGTATTTCATTGTTAAAGAAATGCTCCGTTCCGATATTCGCCAAAATGAGAGCTTTCATAATATCATCGCGCTCCTTTGTCCAACCACGCTTCGGCAAGCTCGTCTATGTGCGCCTTGTTGAATTTGGCGGAATATTCTGATTTTATTTTCGACAGCAGAAGGTCAACATCGTCAAGCCCGAGGCCCGCCTCCGACAGGTGCTCGGCGTACGAGCGATGCACCTTGTATGCCGCGGAAAGAAAATATTCGGGCGAGTATCCCCATTTATATATCTTTTTCAAGGGAAGTATATCTCTTGAAATCAGCCGGAGGATTTTCGGGAGATTGATGCTCTTGCCGCAGCGGGCGTTCAGATAGCCGGCCGCCAGCTCCGTGCAGAGGTTGCCCGGGGCGCGCCCTATCCCCATGAGCGAGCCGTCCGCGACTATATCCCGCTTGCCGCCCATATGCTTGATATACCATTGAATCAGGGGAAACGCCGAAGAAATGTTCTCGTGGAGGTGCAGCCCCATCCTTATATTCGGGTCCAGCGCCGAATCGTATGCTTTTACGATGTTCTCAAGGGATTCCTCATACAACACGCCAAAGGTGTCCACGATGTTCAGCGCGTAGGGCTTCATGGCGTTGGCGTGTCCGGCGACCTTGCGCAGCTCTCCGGGGCTGCAGCCGGGGGTGTTGATAAGGTTGAGGGTGAAATCATATCCCCGCGCCTTCACTTCTTTCGCAAAGCCGATCGCCCCGTCCAAAAAATCATAGTAAAAGGCGATCCTTATTAACCCGACCGTGCCGTCACATTCGGTCAATTTGCCGATGTCGTATTCGTCGGCTCTTGCCATCAGCGCGTATTTCACCGCAGGATTTGGCGGGATGCCCGCCAAAACGCGGCAGGCGTCTTCAACGCGCGGAAAATACGTCGCGTCGGCCGAATATTCGACGTTCTTCAAAAAACCGATTTCCACGATGTCGGCGGACGCTTCCGTCAATCCGCTGATGATATTCGATATGCATCGCTCGCCAAAGCGTCCTGAATTGACGTGCGCGCCGTCACGTAGCGTGCAATCCAAAAGCTGAACTCCCATCCTGCCGGCTCCTTTCGTAAATCGATAACGCGAATTCATAGTCGTAAATGTCGTCTATGTCTACGGACTCGTTTTTGCTGACCTCCATCAGATAAGGCTTCGGGCCTATCCTGTCGCCCCATTCCTTATACTTTTCGCGGGGCGTAAGCTGAATGCCGTTCGTGAACAGGTAGAGTTTTTTCAACTGCTGTGAATTCGTGTGCGCCCGTCCGCGCGAGAAATTGTAAGGTCCGTTTTCGTCCATCAGGTAATGCTGAAAGCGGCAGACCGTCACAAGCGAGTCGTAGCCGTCGTCCAGCTTTTTCAGATACAGGCTTATTGCCTTGGCGTACAAATCAGCCTCCACCAAAGGGGACGTGACGCAGGACCACATAAAGTGCCGCCCGCCTACCACGTCGCCTAAATACGACACGAACTCGCTGATTGGCAGGCTTTCGTCGGCGTACCGCTTGGGTCTCGGCAAAGGCACGGCGCCCTCTTTTCCGGCCATCTCCAGCATTTCCGCGGAATCTGTGGAAACGACTATCTCACTGACCGACGCGACTTGTTTCAGTTGCCGGATCTTGTGTATGAGCAGGTTGCTTCCCCCGAATGGGAGTATGTTTTTTCCGGGAAGCCTGGTTGAGTTCTGCTTCACGGGGATTATAGCGGTTACGCCCGTCACGCCGCCCTCCCTTGCCAGGCGGAGGGCGGCAAGAATGTTGCGGCCCGACTGCATCTAGGGGGGGGGGGGGGG
>JAITJC010000037.1 GCA_031279125.1 Oscillospiraceae bacterium | reverse complement strand
CACGACAGGCGGCGCGACGTGGTACAGCAAAGCCATAGAATGGGGCATGTCGAACGGCATAACGGACGGCACGAACCCGGACGGAGCGATAACGCGCGAGCAGTTCGCGGTGATGCTGTGGCGATACGCCGGGGAACCCGACGCCTATGTAGGGGGCGGCGTCCCCGACGCCCCGCAAAGCCACACCGACGCCCCGCAAAGCAGAAACCTCTCCGGCTACACGGACGCCGCGCAAATCTCCGACTGGGCCCAAGACGCTATGGCGTGGGCGGTATCGCGCGGCCTCATCACCGGACGCACGGAAACGACGCTCGCGCCCGGCGGCACCGCCACCCGCGCGGAAGCCGCGACGATGTTGAAACGGTATATGGAGAACATCGCATAGACAAAACGCGGGGGGCGACCGGGAACGGCCGCACACCACCGCGCGGGCGGACATGCGTGTCCGCCCGCGCGTCCCGATTAAAATGATTCCGTCTACCTTTCCTATAGGCGTCCCGGACGCCACCTTCTTTCCGGGTGCCGTAAGGCACCGCGCGGCGCGAACGAGGCTCGTACCCACGTTCGCGTTTGCGTTTTGGGCGCGCCCCGGCGGATGGGGGAAACGGCACTAAGCACTGAGCTCTATATCCGTCCCTACGGACGGGGAACTGACACCTGCGATAAAAGTAAACACTATTGCACTGCGAGATAATGGCGTAAACACGCCGTTGACACGCGCCGCCGGACAGGGTATAATTTACGGCAAGAGCCGATAAAATAAGGAGCTTCTCAATGAAAAACCGCCTCACCGCGACAATTCTTGCCCTCGCGCTTATTTTCGCCTTCGCGCCATCCTCCCTCGCCGCCGAGCCCGCGCACTGGGATTCCCCGGGCAGTTTCGATATATCACGGAATAATCACGGGGAAGCCCGGCGGGCTGTTCGACCCGCAAGGCACCGCCACGCGCGCGGAAGCGGCGGTTATCCTGCTGAGGCTCATAATAATATAACGAAAGACAGGCAAGGGATGTGCGTATGGAAACGAGAAGCGTAGCGATTGACGGACCCTCCGGGGCGGGGAAATCGACTCTGGCGAGAATGGCGGCGCGGAGGCTCGGCATAATCTACGCGGATACGGGCGCCCTGTACCGCTCCGTGGGGCTGTACGCCCTGCGCCGGGGGATAAGCTCACGGGACGCGCGGGGCGTTGCCGCCCTGCTCCCGGAAATTGAAATCGAGATGAGCTATGACGACACGGGATGTCAGCGCACACATCTGCGCGGGGAGGACGTCACGGACGAAATCCGCGCGCCGGAGGCCTCCCTTTACGCGTCCGACGTGTCCGCCATCCCGGACGTCCGCGCCTTCCTGCTTCAGACGCAACGCGATATGGCGGCCCGCCGCGACGTCATTATGGACGGGCGAGACATCGGCACCGTCGTCCTGCCGAACGCGGGCGTGAAGGTCTTCCTCACGGCGCGCCCCGAGATACGCGCGCGCCGCCGTTGCGACGAGTTGACGGCGGCGGGAAGGGACGTCACGTATGAGGACGTCCTGCGCGATATAAACAAGCGCGACACGAACGACTCCTCCCGCGCCGCCGCGCCCCTGAGGGTGGCGGCGGACGCCATAGTTTTCGATACGTCGGAGCTCGACCTTGAGGAGAGCTTTTCGGGCCTGCTCGATATTATAAACGAAAGGCTTTACGGGGAAAATGACGCCGCAGTTTAAGCTGTACCGCATACAGTTCCCCGTGCTGAGCTGGATTTTGCTGAAACTGCTGTTCCGCGCGGAAATCAAGGGCATGGAGAATGTGCCGACGGACGGCGGGTTCATCGTCGTCGCCGAACATTCCAGCAATTTCGACCCGTTCATAATGATGTACACGTTCGGCCGGGAGCGCCATATACACATACTCGCGAAGGCGGAGGCGTTCCGCGCGCCGATAATCGGCGCCATACTGCGCGGCGTGGGGATGATAAGCGTGGACAGAAGCGTGAACGACATCGCCGCCGTGCGGCAGTCGCTGGACTATCTTAAACGCGGAGAAAAGCTCGGCATTTTCCCGGAGGGGCGCCGCACGCGCGAGGGGGAGTCCGCCGAGGCGAAGCTCGGCGCGGTGAGGCTCGCCGCCCGCACGGGCGCGCCGATTATACCGATGTATATCCCGCGAAAAAAACGCCTGTTCCGCAAAATGCGGATAATCATAGGCGAGCCCCGCTTCATAAACCCGGAGCGCCGGAGGCTCACGGCGGAGGAATACCGCCCCTTGGCGGACGACATGATGGAGCGGATACGGGGCATGGGCGGGTGACCGTCATAACGGCGTCGCTCGCCGGCTTCTGTTTCGGCGTGGAGCGCGCCATGCGGCTCTGCGAGGAGGCCGCCGCGCGGCGCGGGGGCTGTTTCACGATAGGCCCGCTCATTCACAACAAGCAGGCGACGGACGCCCTGCGCGCGCGGGGGATAACGGAGGCTCGGGACGTTTCGGAGGTCCCGGCGGGCGCCGCCGTCGTGATACGCTCGCACGGGGCGAGCAGGGCGGTTTACGACGCGCTCCGCGCGAAAAACGCGGAGATCACGGACGCGACATGCCCTTTCGTATCGGCAATCCACGCCATAGTATCGAAGGCGGAGCGCGAGGGGCGCCTGCCCGTCATAATCGGAGAGCGCCGCCACGCGGAGACGGAGGCGATCGCCGGCTGGTGCTCCGCCTGCCTTGTGTTCGAGACGGCGGAGGAGGCGCGCGCGTGGCTGCGGGAGAACCCGCGCGGGGGGGGAAAGCCGCTCGCCGTAGTCTTTCAGACGACGTCGGCGCGGGAGGTGTTCGACACAGTCTCCGAAATATTTAAAAAAGAGTGTACAAATCCGAAAATCTTTGATACAATATGCGATGCGACGAATCGTCGTCAAACAGAAACTCGGGAGCTCGCGCGGAAGTGCGACGCGATTGTCGTCATAGGCGACCGCGGCTCATCCAACAGCCGCCGTCTCGCGGAGCTCGCGGAGAATGAATGCTCGCGCGTTTTCTTCGTCGAAAACGCGGAAGAGCTTGACACGCGGCGGTTCGAACCGGGGGATACAGTGGGTATCACGGCGGGAGCGTCAACCCCGGTGCGCATAATTAAGGAGGTCACCCGAAAGATGTTAGAAGAAACCGAAGTCAAAACCGGCGAGGACTCCGGCGGCGAGATTATCGCCGCGTCCGGCGCGACGGGGGACGCCGCCCCGGAAGAGGGGGTGCCGCCGAAGGACGCTGTCCCGGAAAGAGCCGTACCGGAGGAAGCCGTACCGGAGGAAGCCGCGCCGGAGGAAGCGGCCTCCGAGGAGACGGAGGACGATTCGCTCACATTTGACGAATTGCTTGAACAGTCAATTAAAACCCTGCATACGGGTGATATAGTCACGGGCATTATCGCGGGAATCACCTCGACGGAGGCGACGGTCGATCTCGGCATCAAGCAGTCGGGCTATATACCGATCTCAGAGCTTGCGGAAGACAATACGCTCAACTACGAGGAAAACGTGAAAATCGGGGAAAGCATAGAGTCCGTCGTCATGCACATAAGCGACGACGACGGCACCGTCCGGCTCTCCCGCCGGAGCCTTACGTCCATGCGCGGTTGGGTGGAGCTTGAAGAGGCGATGGATAGCAGGACAGTGGTCGAGGGGACTGTTATGGATGTGAACCGCGGCGGCGTTCTTGTGAAGACGCACGGCATCCGTGTGTTCGTGCCCACCGCGCGCGCGGGTCTCCCGCGCGAGGCGGATCTGTCGGAACTGCTGAAAAAGAAAGTCCGCCTGATTGTCATAGACATCAACCGCCGGGGCGGGCGTGCCGTAGGCTCGATATACGCCGCCACGAAAAAGGACCGCTGGGAGAAAGCCCAAAAGCTCTGGGACATTCTTGTGCCGGGCGCGAGCTTGCGCGGCGTCGTGAGGGTCGTCAAAAACTACGGGGCGTTCGTGGACCTCGGCGGGATGGACGGTCTGGTGCACGTATCGCAGCTTTCGTGGTCGCGCGTGTCGAATCCCAAGGATGTCGTCTCCGTCGGGGACGAGCTCGACGTGCGCGTCATTTCCGCGGACAGGGAGACCAAAAGGATCGCCCTCAGCTACAAGGACCCCGCGAGCGACCCGTGGATTAATTTTATAGAGCGTTACGGCGTGGGCGACATCATCGAAGTGAGGATCGCGCGGCTGGCGAAATTCGGCGCGTTCGCGGAAATAATCCCCGGCGTGGACGGGCTTATACATATCTCGCAGATTGCCTGGCACAGAGTTGAGGATGTGGCGGCGGAGCTGTCTAAGGGCGAAGCGCGGGAGGTGCAGATAATAAACATAGACCCCGAAACCCGGCGCGTGTCGCTTTCAATAAAGGCTCTGACAGAAAACAGCGGCCCGTATTACGGCGGGGCGTCCCCGGCGGAGGAAGCGCCGCAGACTGATGAAGCGCCGCAGACTGATGAAGCGCTGCAGACTGATGAAGCGTTGCAGACTGATGAAGCGCCCCCGGAGGCGCCGTAGGCATATGTACAATATCGGGGACTCTGTCGCCCACCCGCTCCACGGGGCGGGAATAATCGACGGCATTGAGGAACGCAAAATCAACGGCCGCACGAAGAGCTATTACATACTGAAGCTGCCGTCCGGCGGCATGGTGGTGATGATTCCGACGGACAACTGCGAGGCCGTAGGGGTTCGCCCCATAGTCGCGGCGGACGCGGCGGAGACGCTCATAAACGAAATCCCGAACCTTGACACGGATATGACCTCAAACTGGAGTAAGCGTTACCGCGAGAATATGGAGCGGCTGAAAAGCGGCGATCTGTTCGAGGTCGCGCGCGTGATAAAGGGGCTTACGGCGCGCGATTCCGAAAGAGGGCTTTCGACGGGCGAGCGCAAAATGCTTCAGTCCGCAAAGCAGATTCTCGTCTCCGAAATAGCGCTGTCGCAAAGCAAAAGCGCGGAGGAAGTGGCGCTGAGGATCGACGCCGCGTTCGCGTAAGCGGGTCTCGGCTGTGCCGCGCGGGTGATTGAATTGCTTTTCCGGAAAAGAAAAAGAATATCCGCCGTAATAGCGGCGGCGGGCGGCTCCGAACGCTTCGGCGAAAACAAAATTTTCGCGGAACTTTTCGGCGAGCCCGTGATACTGCGGACACTGCGCGCGTTTGAGGAGTCCCCCGTGATTTCGGAAATCGTCCTTGTGACGCGCGGGGGCGATATGGAGCGCGCGGCGGCCTTGGCGCGCGAAAACAACATCACAAAGCTGGCGCAGGTGACAACGGGCGGGAAAACGCGCGCGGAATCCGTGCTGTCGGGGCTTTTCGCCGTGTCGAAGAAGGCGGGCATCATCGCGATTCACGACGGCGCGCGCCCGCTCGTCACCCCGGAAATAATAGAGGAAGCCGTGCGGAAAGCCGAAAAGCGCCACGCCGCCGCGCCCGCCGTCCCCGTCAAGGCTACGGTGAAGCTGGCGAAGGGCGGCGTTGTCATATCCACGCCGGAACGCGGGCATCTGTATGAGACGCAAACGCCCCAGGCGTTCACGGCGGAGCTGATAAAGGCCGCAGTCGAGCTCGCCGTGCGCGAGGGGCGCGCCCCCTCGGACGACTGTTGCGCGGTGGAGGCTATGGGCGTTGCGGTGTATCTGACGCGGGGCTCGTATGAGAACATCAAGCTCACCACGCCGGAGGATATGGCGCTGGCGGAGGCGATACTGAAAGGAAGGGAAAGCGGTCGATGAGGATAGGACACGGCTATGACGCGCACAGACTCGCGCCGGGGAGGGATATGATTCTCTGCGGCGTAAAAATTCCCTGCGAGTCCGGCCCGGACGGTCATTCGGACGCGGACGCGCCGCTCCACGCGCTGACGGACGCCATACTCGGCGCCGCGGCGCTCGGGGACATCGGGAAGCTCTTTCCCGATACGGACGAAGCCCTGCGCGGCATATCGAGCCGTGCCATTCTCGCGGAGACCTATGCCTCCGCTCGCGGCGCGGGCTATGAGCTCGTGAACGCCGATATCACAATCGTGCTGCAGGAACCGAAGCTATCGGGGTATATCGAGGCCATGCGGCGGAGCGTGGCGGAGGCCCTCGGCTGCGATATACGCCAAATCAGCGTAAAGGCGAAGACGGAGGAGCGCATGGGCTTCACCGGCACGGGGGAGGGCATAGCCTCACACGCCGTAGTTCTGCTTGAAAACAGGAGGGATTATGCCTGATTCAATGAAAGGCGCGTGCATATTCGCGCAGTCCGGCGGGCCGACCGCCGTCATAAACGCGAGCGCGTACGGCGTCATAAAGACGGCGCTGCGATCGCCGGAAATCACGCGCGTGTACGGCGCGGCGAACGGCATCGTGGGCGTCATAAACGACAGGTTGTACGATATGGGGCTCGAAGACCCGCGCGAGCTCGCGCTCCTGCCGCACACGCCGTCGTCAGAACTCGGCTCCTGCCGGTACAAGCTGAAGGATGCCGGGGAAGCCGACGCGGACTACGTGAAAATCCTCGAAACCTTCCGCAGGCGCGGTGTGCGCTATTTTTTCTACAACGGCGGCAACGACTCCATGGACACATGCGCGAAAATAAGCCGGTATCTCGCCGCCGCCGGATACGAATGCCGCGTGCTCGGGATTCCCAAGACGATAGACAACGACCTGTGCGGGACGGACCACTCGCCCGGCTACGGCTCGGCGGCGAAGTACATAGCGACGTCGGTGGCGGAGATTTGCAAGGACAACGGCGTCTACGACACGGGCGGCGTCGCCATCGTTGAGACGATGGGGCGGCACGCCGGTTGGCTGGCGGGCTCGGCGGCGCTCGCGCGCCTCGCGGGGGCGGGGCCGGATCTGATATATCTGCCGGAAGCGGCGTTCGATATGGAGAGCTTCATCGGCGACGTGAAGGCCGTTTGCGGCGAAAAGAAAAAATGCCTTGTCGCGGTCTCGGAGGGGATACGCTGCGCCGGCGGCGGCTTTGTCTCGGAATCCGGCGTTTCGTCCTCCGACGGCTTCATGCACGTTCAGCTCGGAGGGATCGCCGGAACGCTTGCGGACGCGGTCAGGCAAAGACTCGGCGTGAAAGTGCGCGGCATTGAGCTCAGTCTGCTGCAGCGTTGCGCGGCGCACCTCGCCTCAAAGCGCGATATGGACGAAGCGTTCGCGGCGGGGGAATACGCCGTGCGCGCGGCGACAGCGGGGGAAAACGGCAAAATGGTCGCCCTCCGCCGCGCCCCCGGGGAACATTACAGATGCGAGTACGCGGCGGAACCGCTCGGCATCGCGGCGAACAACGAAAAAAGCGTGCCGCGCGAATGGATCAACGCCGCCGGGAACGACGTGACGCGGGAGTTTATCGACTACGCCCTGCCGCTGATCCAAGGCGAGCCGGAGCGCCCGACGGAGAGCGGTCTGCCGCGCTTCGCGAGACTGAAAAAACTGCCGCCCGGATAGGCTCTACCCCAAAAACATCGTTATGTCGTCCGCGGTCAGCCCGCGATGCAGGGCAAGATTTATCGCGTAACCGACGAGCTTCGATATATCCGCGACGCTCGAATCGATGTCCTTGGGCGTGACGACAAGCCCGCCGCCGAGCCCTTCGAGCTCCGCGAAACCATCCGACCCCGCGCCCGCGCGCCCGGCTATATCGGCGGCGAGCGTCCCCGCGTCCACGACAGTCGGTACCCCGACGGCGACGACGGGCGCGCCAAGCGTTTCGCGGTTTATGCCCTCCCGCGCGTTGCCGACGCCGGAACCGGGCACGATGCCCGTATCGGAGATCTGCACGGTGCGGCATATTCTCGACAGACGCCTTGCCGCAAGCGCATCCACAACTATCACGCGGCCGGGGCGCACGGCGTTGGCGACGGCCTTGATGATCCGCGCGCTCTCTATCCCCGTCGTGCCGAGAACGCCGGGTTCGAGCGCGTAAACGGGACGAAGTCCGCCGAATCCCCCCGTAGAGCCGTATACGAGATGGCCTGTGACCATCGTGTTTTTGACAGTCTCCGGACCTATCGCGTCGGCGGTGATCGCGCGGTTTCCGAGCCCCGCGACGAGCACGCTCCCGTCCCCGTCAAGGCACAGCAGGGCCTCAAGCTCAGAAGCAAGCGTCTCCGCCGCGCGGGAGAACGCGCCGTCCTCTCGCCTTATCAGCCCGTCAAGCTCCATCGTCACGTATTTCCCGACGGGCTTGCCGAGCGCCGCCGCGCCCTCCCCGTTCGTGATTTCCACCGTCGCGACGTTGAAACCGCGCCGCGCCTCCTCCCGGGCGACGACCCCCGGAAGCTCCCCTGCCGCCCCCGCGCTCTCATTCCAAAGCTCCATCGCCTCCATGGCGAGATCGGTTCTCCGTTGAAGCATAAATATGACCATGCCTTCCGTTGCAATTCAGGCGCAAAACGGCAATGAAAAGGCACGGCCATAATTGCGCCCGTTTGATATTTTTCCATCGCGGGCGCGCCGTATGCAAAATTTCAAGAAATTTTTTAAAAAAGGGTTGCAAAAACGGCGCGTATGTGCTATCATATCGCTTACCTGAAAAATCGTTATGGGAAAGGAGTTTTTTCGCGATGCCGAACAACAAATCCGCGTCCAAGCGCGTGCTCATAGCGCAAGAGCGCAACCGCCGCAACCGCGCCGCCCGCAGCGTCCTGCGCACGAGCATAAAAAAGCTTGACGCCGAGCTCGCCTCCGGGAACGCCGCCGCCGCGAAAGAGGCCTACACGGCCGCCGTCAAGACGGTGGATCGCGCCGCCACCAAGGGCCTTATTCACAAGAACAACGCGGCGCGCAAAAAGAGTGCGCTGACGGCAAAGCTCGCCGCCGCGAAATAGGGCGGCATTTTGCCGCTTTACGTGGGCCCTTAGCTCAGTTGGTTAGAGCATCCGGCTCATAACCGGACGGTCCCGGGTTCAAGTCCCTGAGGGCCCACCAAAAAAACAGTCTGCGAAAGCAGACTGTTTTTTCGGGTTCCGCGAGAAATTAAATTTGCGGCCGCCCGGAATGAATCCGGCCGTCCTGACGCGCGACTCCGCGCGACGGGAAAAACAGTCTGCGAAAGCAGACTGTTTTTTTGGGTTCCGTGAGAAATTAAATTTGCGGCCGCCCGGAATGAATCCGGCCTGCGGAAATTCTCCGCTCCGCATCGAATTTAACGCCGCACCTGCGGCGGCGGACTTCACGCCCGCGCCGCCGCGATGTACGGCAGTTCCCCGGAATCGCTTCGCGGTTCAATGCCGGCATCGTAAAGTTCGCGCGCCGCGGTTATCGCCGCGCCGTCTATTATCTCCCCGGGGACGATTATCGGGATCCCCGGCGGGTACGCCCAGACGTATTCCAGCGCGGCGAGCCCCTCCGCTTCCGGGAACCTGACGCGCTCCCCGCGCGTCTCCCGCGCCTGCCGCACGCTCATCGCCCTTTCCGGGACATCCCGCCGCGCCGGGGACGTTTTGTCGCCGCGCCCCGCGGACTTGTCGATTGCCGTGAGCGCCGCCGCGAGACGGCCGAGCGTGTCGCGCGTGTCGAATATCGACGTCATCGCGAGCGCGTACCCCGGCGCCGCCATTTCAAGCTCTATCCCGAAGCTCTCCCGAAGCGCCCGGCACAGCGCGGGGCCGCTCATATCGGCGCTGTCCGTCCCGACGACGAGCTTCCCCATATCAAATCCGCGGGCGCCGTCCCTGTCCGGAAGCCGGAGCCGGGAAAGTCCGCGCAGCTCCGAATACAGCCATTCCAAATTCCCGGCGTACAGCGCGAAAAGTTCCGCGCCGCGCGCCGCGAGCAATTTAAGGCACGCGGTTATCGATTCCATCAACACGTAAGAAGGGCTTGACGTTTCGAACACGCGCAGTTCCCGCTCCAGTTCCCCGGCGCCGACGATGTCCCCCGACACGAGCGCGAGCGCCGTCTGCGTCAGCGCGGGGAGCGTCTTGTGCAGGCTTACGATTTCAATGTCCGCGCCGAGGCGGGAGGCGTTTTCCGGAAACGCGCCGGAAAACCCGAAATGCGCCCCGTGCGCCGCGTCCGCTATGAGCGGCAGGCCGCGGGCGTGCGCTATGTCCGCTATCGCCCCGACGTCGCTGACTATGCCCTCGTAAGTCGGCGACGTTATGACGACGCACCGCGCGTTCGGCGCCGACGCCAGAGCGCGCCGGACGTCCTCCGGGGACGTCCCTCCCGATATGCCGCCCGGATATACGCGCTCCGGCGGGACGACGACGGGCTCCAGGCCGCACAGCTCCGCCGCGTTGTATACGGAGCGGTGCGACGCGCGCGGCATTACGGCGCTCCCGTCCCGCCCCCGCGCCGCCGCGCGCACGGCGGCGAGTATCCCACCCGTGGCGCCGTTCACCATCGGGAACGCCGCTTTCGCCCCGTAGAGCCGCGCCGCGAGAGACGCGGTTTCAAGCAGACGCCCTTTCATATCGTGCAGATCGTCCGCGCCGCTTATCTCCGTGATGTCGATTTCAAAAGCCCGCGCGACGCCGTCCGGCAGCGCGCCCCCGAACGGCGCGGCGCGGCGCTTGTGCCCCGGCATATGCATGGGCAGAAGACCGAGGTTGAGCATCTTATATGCCCCGCGTCCTGTTATAGGCGTTTTCAATATGGTCGTTTCACACTCCAGAAGGACTGATCGCGTACGTCATAAAAAGCCCCCCCTGATTTTACGCGATATACCGCCCGCATCCTCCCCCGGTATTGAATAACGCCGTTGGAAAGCGGGCGGTATGCCACGCGCTTTAAGTGTAACGTTTCTTGTCGATCTTGTCAAAAATTTTATTGCGCCTTCGCCGCGCCGGGAGGATTACGCGCCTTTTCGCGGCGGCGTCCTCGGCGCGGAGGCCACGCGGAGCGTGAACGTGAAGCGCGTCACGCCGTCCTTCGACGCGACGAAAATATCCTCGTTGTGGCGGTCGAGAATCGTCTTGACGATGTACAGCCCCAGCCCGACGCCCTCGCGGCCCCCCCCGCGCGAGCGGTCCGTCTTGTGAAAGCGCTCGAATATCAGCGGCATTTCGCTCTCCGGGATGGGCTCCCCCTCGTCCTCTACAGAGACGAACGCGCGCTCCCCCTGCCTCCAAAGCATGATGCGGAGCTTCGTGCCCTCCCGCGCGAATTTGACGGCGTTGTCGAGCAGGTTGTAGATCACCTGCGTGATGGCGTCCTTGTCCCCGACGACGGGGACGGGTGCCTCCGGCAGCTCCGGCACGGCCTCCAGCCCCTTCGCCTCGATCTTCGCGAGCATCCCGACGAGCGTCACGCGGATCAGTTCCGCAGCGTCGAACGTCTCTGTTTTGGACGGGACGCCCCCGGCGGCGCTCAGGCGGGACACGTCGAGCAGAGAGCGCACGAGGCGCGACAGGCGCCGCGTCTCCGAGGATATGACTTGCAGGTATTTCGCCTCGTTCTCGCGCGGGATCGTGCCGTCGAGTATGCCGTCGGCGAAGCCCGCGATGACCGTCATGGGCGTTTTCAGCTCGTGCGAGACATTCGCTATCAGTTCGCGGCGGCGCGTTTCGCTGTGTTCCATGGCGTCCGCCATCGCGTTGAAGGAGAGGGCGAGCGCCCCGAGCTCATCCTCGCGCTCCGCCCCGGCGGCGCGCGCCGCGAAGTCGCCGCGCGCGAAGCGGCTCGCCGCGCGCGCCATCTCGTTTATCGCCGAGGCTTGCTTCTTCGTCGTCAGCAGAGAGATTATGAACGCCGCGCACATCACAACGCCCGCGAGAAGCGTGAAGTTCGACGAAAGCCGCCGCCACATATAGCTCATCTCCGCGAGGTCTATCGATACGAAAAGATAGCCGATCACATACGTACCTCTGAAATCCTCCCCGAGTATCAGAGAGCCCACGGCGTACCGCCGCTCGCCGTACACGTCGGACAGCGCCGAGCCGGAAAATTCCCGACCGGCGAGAAGCGCCTGCATGGCGTCGGCGCGTATCTTCTTCCCGATGTGCGGGCAGGCGAGCTGCTCATCGGAGCAGGACACAATGGAACCGCCCGTGTCGGCGACGATGATGTCGAAGCCCGACGCGCGGGAAATCATGGACAGCGCCGTGCGCACCTCGAAACCCGACAGGTCGGCACCGTAGTATTTGCTCTGCGCCGCGATGTAGCGCAGGGCCTCCCGCGCCGCGCCCGCCATCGTGTCGTGCCGCGCGGCGGTCAGTGAGCGGTAGCTCCACAGGGAGAACATCGCGCCCAATACGGCGAAGGACAGCAGGACGATGGCCGCCGTGGAAATAAAATTCTTGATGTATATCGAGCGCTTCACAGCCGCTGCTCGTCAGCCTCGAACTTATATCCCACGCTCCACACGGTTTTGATGCTCCACCGCTCAGACGCGCCTTCCAGCTTCATGCGCAGGCGCTTTATATGCACGTCCACCGTGCGCGTGTCGCCGAAATAGTCGAAGCCCCACACCTCGTCGAGCAGCTGGTTGCGCGTATAGACCCTGTTCGGGGAGGACGCGAGGTGGAACAGCAGTTCCATCTCCTTGGGCGGCGCTTCGACCTTCTGCCCGGACACGATGAGCTCGAAGGAGTCCATGTCGATTACCAAGTTGTCGAATACGAGGCGGCGCGCCCCGGTGTCCGCCCGCTCCGCCCGCCGCATGACGGCGTGGACGCGCGCTATGAGCTCCGGCGCCTCAAAAGGCTTCGTTATATAGTCGTCCGCGCCGAGCTCAAGCCCCGTCACCTTGTCCGGAGTTTCCGTTTTCGCCGTCAGCATTATGATCGGGACGCTCGACGCGGCGCGTATTTCACGGCACACGTCCCAACCGTCAAGCCCCGGCAGCATGAGGTCCAGCAAGACGACGTCCGGCGAGACGCGCTCAAACTCCGAGACGCCGAGCGCGCCGTTTAAGGCGATCGTCACCTCAAAGCCGTCCTTTTCGAGATACAGGCGCAGCAATTCCGCGATGTTCTTGTCGTCCTCTATTACAAGCGCTTTTTTTGTAGGCATGGTTGATTACATCTCCGTTTATTTATACTGTCTGCTGTTCACTGTTTACTGTCCGATTCGCGCTCCTCTATCGCCGAGATGTATGTGTGCCACGGCAGTACGGCGCATTTCACGCGCGCGGGCATTTTGGACACGCCCTGCAGCGCCGCCGCCTCATCAAGCTCCGCGAACTCCGCCTCCTCCGTAATCTCTCCCTTTATCATCCCGAGGAATTTTTCCGTGAGCCTGTCCGCTTCCGCGACGCTCCTGCCGCGCAGGAGATCCGCCATCATCGACGCGGACGCCTGGGATATGGCGCAACCGGAGCCGGTAAACGCCGCGTCCTCTATGATCCCTTCCCTGACGCGCATTTCGAGCGTCAGCTCGTCCCCGCAACTCGGGTTGACGCCGCGGCGGGAGTGCGTCGCGCCCTCCACATGGCGGCGGTTGCGCTTGTCGCGGCTGTGCTCTGTTATCAGCTCCGTATAGACGGCGTCAATCGCCAAGATTCATCCTCCTTCTGACCTCCGGGATGGCCTCAAGCAGCTTGTCCACGTCCTCTTCCGTATTGTAAACGCCGAGGCTCGCGCGGCAGCACGCGTTGAACTCGGCGCCGAGATACGTCAAAAGCGGGTGCGCGCAGTGCTTGCCCGCGCGCACAGCTATGCCGTATTCGTTCAGAATCGTCGCCGCGTCGTGCGGGTGGACGCCTCGGATATTGAACGGCACAACGCCGTACCGCTCCGCGTTTTCATCGCGGTTTCCGATTACCGTTACGTTTTTGAGCGAGTTGAGTCCCGCGACGAGACGGCGCAACAGCGCTTTCTCCCGCTTTTCTATCGCGTCGAATCCGATTTTTTCTATAAACGCGGCGGCGGCGGCGATGCCAACCGCCCCGCCGGCGTTCTGTGTCCCCGCCTCAAAGCGCGACGGCGGGGGAAGGAAGTCCGTCTCTTGCTCCCGCACGTCTTCTATCATATCCCCGCCGAAGAGAAACGGCGGCATGGTCTCCAGGAGCTTCCGTCTGCCATACAGCGCGCCTATGCCCATCGGGCCGTACATCTTGTGCCCGGAAAACGCCGCGAAGTCCACGCCGAGCGCGCGCATATCAAGCTTAAAGTGCGGTACGCTCTGCGCGGCGTCAAGCACCGTCAGCGCCCCGACATCCTTTGCCGCCGAGACAAGCGTTTCCGCGGGCAACAGATTACCGAGCACGTTTGAGACATGCGCGAACGCGACGATTTTCGTCTCCCCGTCGATTTTGAGAAGCTCGGCATCCGGGAGTTCCCCCGTCTCGCGGTCAACGTACATATACCGCAACTCCGCGCCGTATCTTTTCGCGAACACCTGCCACGGCACAAGGTTCGAGTGATGCTCGGAGATCGGGATGACGATGTTCCCGCCGTTTTTCAGAAGTTCCGGCGCAAGGCAGTACGCTATAATGTTCAGCGATTCGGACGCGTTGCGCGTGAACACCATCTCTTCCGCGTCCGCGCCGATGAACCCCGCCATCGCCGCGCGCGCGCCGTCGTAGACCTCCGTGGAGCGCTGCGCCATATCGTAGAGCCCGCGGTGGGGGTTCGCCCCGTCGCGCGAGTAAAAGCCGCCGATGGCGTCGAGGACCTCGCGCGGGCGCATACTCGTCGCGGCGGAGTCCAAGTAGACGAGCCTGCGGCCGTTCACCGTTTGCCGAAGCGCCGGAAATTTTTCATGTATGCCGTCAATGCTCATTTTCAGTCGATCCTTTCCCCGAGGGTTTCCCGCAGGCGTTCCCGCTCGCCCTCCGGCACATTCCGCATGGCCGTTTCCATTAGCGCCCCCGTCATAAGCCTTTTTGCCTCCGCCTCCGTCAGCCCGCGCGAGCGCAGATAGTAAAGCTTGCCCTCATCGATCCTTCCGACGGAGGCCGCGTGACTGCCCTCCACGTTCTCCTCTCCGCATAATATCACGGGCGCGGAGCGATTTCGTGAACTTTCTGAAAACAATAGCGTCGTCTCGCTCTCAGCGCCCTTCGATTCGCCCGCCCCGGCGACAAAGTCGATTGTCCCCCTGTACGTCTTTTCGCAGTTCCCGAAAAGCGCCCCGGAGGCGTTCATCTCGCTTTTCGTCGCGCGGCCGAGATGCCGCGCGACGTAGTTGAAGTCGAGTTTCCGATCCCCGCCGCCCAGATAGAACGTGTCGGCGCGCGCCTCGCTCCCCGCGCCTTCAAGCTTCATATGGCAGCCCGCGTAGGTCTCCCCCGCGCCGAGTTCTATGCGCGTCAGTTCCACGCGCGCGCCGTTGGCTATGACGGCGGAGAAGTCGGAGAAATGCCGCGTCCCCGCGCCGAACGTCTGCAGCTGCGCGACGCGCACGACGGAGCAGTTTTCGGCTATGACGCGCGTCAGCCCCGCGTGGAACAGCCCCGGGGCGTCCCCGCCGTCGTATATCAGCACGACCGTTATTTCGCTGTGCGGCTCGGCGAAAATCACGTTGTTGTCCACGAGCGCGGGGCAGCCCCCCCCGAGCTCGTACCGCGCCGTCACGGGCTCCCGCGCCCGGCGCCCCTTCGCGACGCGCACACGCACGCCCGCGTTCGCGTGTACGCGCGTATAGGCGGCAAGCTCCTCCCCGAGCGAGCTTTTGAATTCTGCGCAGACGAGCACGCTCTCGTGCGCGCGCGTCACGCCCTCCGGCAGCGCCGGGCGCGGCGCGTCAAAGCGCCCCGGCGGCGGGAAGTCAATATCAAGCGTTTCGCCGTTCACCCCGAGCCGCCTCCACGTGCGGACGGGCAGGGCGTTGATGTTTTTCAGTGTCGCGGGCATAAAGAATCGCCGCCTTTCATGCGTTCCCATTCATCTCTGACTGAACCGCCGCGCTTACTCTATCACAACGCGCGGCGGTTTTCAATGTGTTTCTCGGGCCGGATTGGCGGACTGCAAATTGCAAGTTTAATTGCCCGCCCAAATAATACCGGTTACATTAAGCCGCTATTTGATTCGCCGATTTATAGCCTGAGGCGACACCGCATGGTTGCAAAGCGGGAAAAGACGTGATAAAATAAAACCATATCGGGCGATTCCGAGGGTTGCTCGTTAAGCACGGGCTGCAGCAAAAGCGGTGGTTTTTTAATTGAAAATTAACGCGATTTATATTAACATCAAAGAAATAAAATGGTATACTGAAACTCGGTCGGAACAAGGAGGTACATGTTTTGCTGGATATGAGAAAAATCGCTTTGTCCCCTCGCGCGAGGCTCACATACGCGGGTACGGGCAAGTTCAAGACAAGTTGCATATCTGTTAATCTCATAACGCCGCTGCGCCGCGAGACGGCGGCGGCCAACGCCCTCATAGCCCGGACGCTGCGCCGCGGCAGCGCGGGGCACCCGGATATGGGCAGCATATCGGAGGCCCTCGACGAGCTTTACGGCGCGAGGATCGAATACACGGTGCGGAAAAAAGGCGAATATCAGTGCGTCGGCTTTTACGCCGATTTCATCGACGACGATTTCGCCCCCGGGGGCGAGCGCATACTGGAGCGCGTATCGTCCCTGCTCGGGGAGATGCTTCTGGCGCCGCGTACGCGCGGCGGGTTCCTCTATGAGCCGCACACGGACGGCGAGCGCGCTAACCTCATAGACGAAATCCGCGCCGCGATAAACGACAAGCGCTCCTATGCCCGCGACGCTCTGCTCAAAAATATGTGTGCCGGTGAGGCGTACGGTATAAATGTGCTCGGCGGGGAGAGCGAGGCGGCGGAACTGACTGCCCGCTCGCTCACGGCGCAGTACAGGCACCTGATAGACGCTTCCCGCGTCGAGGTCGTCTACTGCGGTTCGGCGGAGCCGGAGCGCGCGGAACAGGCGCTCCGCGATGCGCTGGGCACCCTGCCCCGCTCCGCAGCCCCGGAACTTCCGGGGACGGAAATTCTGCTGACACCGCCCGCGCCCGCGCCGCGCCGTTTTACGGAAACGCTCGACGTGACGCAGGGCAAGCTCGCGCTCGGCTTCCGCCTCGGGGACACGATGCTCGCGCCCGACTACGCGGCGATGGCGGTGTTCAATGCGGCGTTCGGCGGAAGCGTTTCGTCGAAGCTGTTTCTGAACGTGCGCGAAAAGCTCTCTCTGTGCTATTACGCGAGCTCCGCGATAGACAGGCACAAGGGCGTCATGCTCGTCTCCTCCGGTGTGGAGTTCAAGAATTTCGAGCGCGCGTACGACGAGATTCTGGCGCAGCTCGGCGCGATACGGAGCGGGGATCTCAGCGACTGGGAGTTCCTTTCGGCGAAGCGCGCCGTCGTCACGAGCAGACTCGCGGCGCTCGACAGCCCCGGCGGGGTTGCAAGCGAGTGCTTCGATCAGGCGATAGCCGGCATAGAGTACACGCCGGAGGAGTTCGCAACGCTCGCGGAGGCCGTGACGCGCGAAGCCATCATTGAAATCGCGAACAACGCGGCGCTCGATTCCGCGTATTTTATGAACGGCAGACGCGGCGCCGGACATACGGGGGAGGGAACAGAGGATGAAGAGTAAAGGCTACGGCGCGATACGAGAGCAGGTTTACAGCGACAGGCTCCCGAACGGAATGCCCGTTTTCGTGGTCAAAAAGAGCGGCTTCTACAAGTCCTACGCGTTTTTCGCGACGGACTACGGCGGGGCGGACAGGCGCTTCAAGTACGGCGGGGAGTGGATTGATACGCCGGAGGGCGTCGCGCACTTCCTGGAACATAAGATGTTCGACACGGAGGACGGCAACGCGCTTGTGACGCTGTCCGCGAACGGCGCGCAGCCGAACGCGTTCACGTCGGGCGGCATTACGGCGTATCATTTTGAGAGTACAGAGAAGTTCGAGGAGAACCTGAAAATCCTGCTTGAATTCGTCTCCGTGCCGTATTTCACGGAAGAGAGTGTCAAAAAGGAACAGGGCATAATCGGGCAGGAGATAAGAATGTCGGAGGACGACCCCGACTACGCCGTCTACTATGGGCTTATGAAACTCCTGTTCCGGAGCAACCCCGCGCGCGACAGCGTCGCCGGCACGATAGAGTCCATCGCGGAAATCACCGGCGAAACGCTCTACCGCTGTCATAAAATCTTTTACAACCCGTCGAATATGTGCCTCGTCGTCGCGGGGGACGTCGAGCCCGAAAGCGTTTTCGGCATCGCGAAGAAGGTGCTTACGGCTCCGCGCGGCGCCGTGCCGGAACGCGACTATGGGGAGCCGGAATCGCGCGCCCCGGCGGGTGTCCGCGCGGAGGCGAAGATGGAGGTCTCCGAGCCCCAATTCATGCTCGGGGCTTCCGCCGGATGGCCGGAGCGCGGGGAGACCCGGCTGCGTTGCGAGCTTACCGGCGGCCTCGCGGCGGAGCTTATAGCGGGGGAATCGTCCCCCCTGTATATAAGGCTGTATTCCGAAGGGCTCATAAAATCCGATTTCACGGGCGTGTTCGAGTCCGTGGCGGGCATAGCGTATACGCTGTTCGGCGGTTCCTCCCCGAACCCGGATCGCGTTCTGGCGGAGATAAAAGACGAGATTCGGCGCGTGCTGTCGCCGCAGGCGCGCGTCGGGGCGGAGGCGCTTCTCGACCGCGTGAAAAAAGCGGAATACGGCTGCAGGATCCGCTCGCTCGATTCATTTCCGCGCGTGTGCTCCGGCGCGGCGGAGGCTTGTTTCGGAGGCTACGACTTCTTCGCGGCGGCGGATATCCTGCGCGGCATAACGGCGGCCGAGGTTTTTGACTTCATCTCTGAAAATATGAAGCCGGAGAACTTCGCGCTTTCCGTAGTCTCTCCCGGAACGGCGAAACCGGCGCCCGGATTATGAGCGGCGGCGTGATAAAATTCCCGCTTCTGGGCGGCGCGGAGATAAACCCCCCGCGCGGCTTTGAGGTGTTCGGGTTCACGGTATATCTGTACGGACTGATCATAGCGCTCGGCTTCGGGCTCGCCGCGCTGTACGTATACCGCCGCCGCGAGAGATTCGGGCTCACGCGGGACAACGTGTTGGATATTTTCATCTGCGCCGTCGCGGGGGGCATCGTCGGCGCGCGGCTGTACTACGCCGCATTCAACCCGTCGGAGTATTTCGGGGCGGGCAAGTGGCTGAACATATTCAGGTTCCGCGAGGGCGGACTCGCCGTTTTCGGCGGGATCATCCTGAGCGCCGCCGCCGTCGCCGTTTACAGCCGCGCGAAAAAACTGCGGCTCGCCCCGATTCTCGACGCCGGGGCGCCGGGGCTTCTGATCGGGCAGTCCATAGGGCGCTGGGGGAACTTCATAAACCGCGAGGCCTTCGGCTCTGAAACGTCACTGCCGTGGCGCATGGGCATAGAATCCCCCCCCGGCTCCGGGAACTTCGTGTTCGTCCACCCGGCATTTCTGTACGAATCGCTGTGGAACGCCCTCGGTCTGTTGCTGCTGCACGTGTTTTCAAAGAAATATAAGCGGCGGTACGACGGGCAGATGTTCCTGCTCTACGCGCTCTGGTACGGCGTCGGCAGGGCGCTTATCGAGGGGCTGAGGACCGACAGCCTGTATATCCCCGGGACGCCGGTACGCGCCTCTCAGGCGCTCGCCGCGGCAGGGGCCGCGGTATCCTGTGTCATACTCGCGGTAAAAGCCGCGGGACGCGACAAGCCCGCTCTTTCGGGCGGAACCCCGCCCGAAAATGATATAGGGAACGAAAATTCAAATTGACGGAGGTACATTGCAATGGCGACATTTGAGGATCTGAAACAGCGGCTCCGCGAGACGGCGGAGGTCATCGGGGACGTGTCCGCGGACCTGTACAAGCGCGCGGAGAGCAAGACGAAAATCCTCGCGAGAACGGCGAAGCTGCAGGCGGAAAACGCTTCCGACAGAACAGCCGTCAAGAGACTCTACCAGGAAATCGGCAAGGCGTACTACGAGTCGCACAGGCTCTATCCGGAACCGGAGCTTGAGCAGAGCTGCGCCGAGGTCACGACGACGCTTGAGCGCATCGAAGTGCGCAAGAAAGAGATCGACGCCCTGCGCGCCTCTTCCGGGGACGCCGCCCCGCCGGACGCGGACGTCCCGGAGGACGTCCCGGACGATGCCCCGGAGGCGCCGGACGCCCCGGTTTCCCCGGACACTTGGGAAACCGGCGGGGAGTAAACGACCGCGCGGTATTAAAATAAGCGGCCGCCGCCGCCCCTCACGCGAACGAGCCGAACGCGAGGTCGAGCGCTCGCCACAGCTCGGAGAAAATATTCGAGCTGAAGCTGATGAACGCCGGGAGGGAGACCATCAAAATCAGAAAGCCCGCGAGCGTTTTCACCGGCACGCCGACGACGAACACATTGACCTGCGGCACGGTGCGCACGAGCACGCCGAACGCGAGCTCCAGTATGATGCCGGACGCTATCACCGGCATTGCCGTCATCACGCCGAGCGTGAAGCCCCGCGCGAACACCTCAAGCGCCGCCCGCCCGATCCCCGCCGAGACGGCGAGCGAGCCGACGGGCAGTTTCGCGAGCGTGATATAGACGATCTCCACGAGACGCATATGCCCGTCCGCGCCGAAAAACACGATGAGCAGGATGATGTTCATAAGATTCCCGAGCATCGGGATTTGAGAGGCGTTCTGCGGGTCGTAAACGTTCGCCATGCCGAGCCCTATCTGCATGTCGATCATATGCCCGGACACGTACACTAGCGAGAAGAATACGTTCGTCACGAACGCGAGCGCGATGCCGAGCAGCAGTTCCTTCGCGGCGAGCAGGGCATAGCCTATGAGCGTCGAGTATTCTATCGCGGCGGCGGGCGGGGCGGCCGTGAAAAACAGGTACGTCAGCGCCGCGCAGAGCGCTATCTTCACGCGGGCGGGGATGATGTTCCGCCCGAACACGGGAGAGGAGACGATGAGTCCCGAGACGCGGAAAAGCAGGAGCGTGAAATAGTCCGCGTTCGCGAGAATGTCCTGAGCGGCACCCTCCATGTCCCGCCTCAGCCCAGTCCGGACGCCACGGACTCGAACATGCGCAACGTGAAGCCCTCCAGCGCGTTCATTATGAACCCGCTGAACAGCAGCAGCGCGAGCAGCACCGCGACGATTTTGGGGACGAACGCGAGCGTCGATTCCTGAATCTGCGTCGTCGCCTGAAAAACCGATATGACGAGTCCCACGACGATCGCCGTGATGAGCATGGGCGACGACGCGGCTATCACCGTGAAAATCGCGTCGCGCATTGTCGTTATTACCTCAGCCTGGGACATATACCCCGAACCCCTCCTTGCCGGGCGGTCAGCCGAAGCTGCCGACGACCGTGCCGATTACAAGCTGCCAGCCGTCCACCATCACGAAAAGCATCACCTTGAACGGCAGGGAGATCATCGCCGGGGGGAGCATCATCATCCCCATCGCCATGAGCGTGGAGGCGACGACCATGTCTATGACGATGAACGGTATATAGATGAAAAAGCCAATCCTGAACGCCGTTTTTATCTCGCTGGTCATAAACGCCGGGATGAGCGCGCGCGTCGGGATGTCGTCCGGGGACTCCGCCGCCCCATCCTGTCCCGCGAGCTTCATGAAAAACGACATGTCGGATTTCTGCGTCTGGTTCAGCATAAACTCCCGAAGGGGAACCATCGCCCGCCCGAAAAATTCCGTCTGAGTGATCTCTCCCTGCGAATACGGCGCGTAGGCGTCCTCGTACACCTCCGTGAACACAGGACCCATCACGAAAAACGTCAGGAAAAGCGAAAGTCCGATGACGACCTGGTTCGGCGGCGTCTGCTGCATACCGAGCGCGTTGCGTATGAAGCCGAGCACGATGACAATGCGCGTGAAGCCCGTCAGCATTATGACGATAGTCGGCAGGAGCGTCAGGACGGTCAGAAGTATGATGATGTCCACCGTCTGTGTGCTCTCGCCGAAAAGCGTTTTTACGATGTCGGACAAGCTCCCGCTCATGTCTTGCCGTCCCCCTTGCCGTCCCCGCCCGGTTCATCCTTCCCCGCGCCCCGGCGGTGTATCTTAGACGCTATGAAGCCCGGAAGCCCGCCCGCCTCCCGCGCGGAGGCGGAGAGCGCGTCGCGGAAAGACATGCGCCCGGCCGGCGCCGGCGCGGACGCCTCGAACTCCGCGAGGTCGTATGTATCGAGCAGCGCCGCGCCGCCGTTCGTGAGCGCGACGAGATACACGCGCCCGCGCACCTCGACGAGCGCGAAGGATTTGTCCTTCGACACGGCGAAGTGGTCGCGAAGCCTTATGTCGCGCGCCGCGCGCGTCCTCATCCCGCGCGAGCCTATGAAATACGTCGCGCAGTAGGCGGCTATGATGACGACCGCCGTACCCGCGGCGAACAGCGCGGCTCCCTGCATCGGCTATACCTGCATGCGGATGATGTCGTTGTACGCGTCAAGCACCTTGTTGCGTATCTGCAGGGCGAGGTTCAGCGCGATCTCCGCCTTCTGCGCGTCAAGCAGCATTCCGGTCATATCGTCCGACTGCCCGGACAGCAGTTCCAGCGCGGAGACCTTGTCAGCGGTATCAGCGGCGCGCGCCGTATCGAAACTCTCTTGAAGAATATCCGCGAAAACGCCGCCCGCCTCCGGCTTTTTCGCCGAAGCCGACGCGGGGGAGAGCAGATTAACGATGCTCGCGGAGAGCGGTTCTATCGCCATGGCACAAAACCCCCTTCCTACTTGCCTATTTCAAGCGTCTTGACAGCCATATCCTTGAACGCGTTCACGGCGGTGACGTTCGCCTCATACGCCCTGTACGCGCTCATCATATCGACCATCTCCTGCACAACGTCCACGTTCGGCATACGGACATAGCCGTCCTCCCCGGCGTCGGGGTGGGACGGGTCGTACTGCAACTTGAATTCGGACTGGTCCTCGCCGATTGCCACGACGCGCACGCCGCCCACCGCCGCGTCCGCCTTGCCGCCATACCTGCCGCGAGCCTGACCCAGCGCGGAGCGGAAAGCGTCCCTTTCGCGCTCTATCGTCTGATAGACGACGTATTTGCGGCGGTACGGCCCGCCGTCCGCCGTGCGCGTGACGCTCGAATTCGCGATGTTTTCGGATACGACGTCCATGCGCAGGCGCGTCGCCGTCAAGGCGGATGCCGATATATTCATGGATTCGAGAAAAGCCATTGCAAAAACCCCCGTTTTGTTACTTGCCCTCGTTGACCGCCATTTTGATTCGCGTCAGCTCGCTGTTCAGCTTCGCGAGAAGCGTGCTGTAATACAGGCTGTTCTGGACGAGCTTGACGTTTTCGGACTCGATGTCCACGTTGTTCCCGTCCATGCGGGCGGACGTCGCGTCGTTCACGACAACGCGCGGCTCTATGGCGTCCATGTCGAACGCCTCCGCGTCCCCGCCGATCGCGATGTGGCGCTCGTGCGTGACGCGCCCGCGCAGGGAAGGCGCCGCCGAGGCGTTCTCGACGGCCTCCGCGATCAGGGACTCGAACTGCACGTCGGAGCCTTTGTAGCCCGGCGTCTCGGCGTTCGCGATATTGCTTCTTATCACGGAGTCGCGGAGCCACGCCGCGCTGAGGCCTTTTTGCAGCGTGTCGACGGGATCCCACAGCTTGGACCACATATAAAACGCCTCCCGGAAAAAGATTAATGGGATATACAACAGCTATTATATCACCGCCCGCGGGAGTTGTCCACTTAAAAATTTCGCGTATTCGACATTTTCGGCGCCACGCGGGTCCCAAGCGGCGGTCGGGTCACTCCCCGCAGTTGAGCTTGTACCCGACGCCCCAGACGTTGAGGATGTATTTCGGCTTGTTCGGCGTCTCCTCGATTTTTTTGCGCAGGCGGCTGATGTACACCATGACCGTGCGCGTGTCCCCGGCGAAGCCGGAGCCCCAGACATTGGCGTACAGCATTTCCTTCGTGAACACGCGCCCGGGGCTTTTCATAAAAAACAGGAGCAGATCGAATTCCTTCGACGTGAGCGGAAGTTTTTCTCCGGAAACCGTGACCGTCCGCGCGCCCGTGTCGGCCACGAAACACCCCGCTGTCAGTTTGCCCGGTTCCGCGGCGGAGGCAAGCGCGTCCGGGCGCTCGCGGGCACCATGCCGCCTCAGCGCGGCTCGCAGACGCGCGGCGAGCTCTTCAAGGCGGAGAGGCTTTGCCACAAAGTCGTCCGCGCCCAGGTCGAACGCGCGGACGCGGTCGGGTTCCTCCGAGCGCGCGCTCATCATAAAAATCGGTGCCGTTATGTGCCGCCGCAGGGCGCGGCAGAGGTCGTGCCCGCCGCCGTCCGGCAGGGTCTGCTCCAGCAGGACGGCGGACGGCTTCGCGGAAACCGCGAGCTCCACGGTGCCGCCCGCGCGGGACGACACGAACACGTCGTAGCCCTCGCGCTCAAAGCGCTCGCGTATCTGGGTCTGGGAGCTTAAATCCCCGTCGATTACAAGCAGCGTTTTCATATTTGACCATGCCTTTCGTAAGGTTGAGTTTGCTTTGCCGCCCGTCGCGGGTACCGGCCGAATCTCAAAAAAAGCAAAGAGCGGCAAAGATGAGAACATCTTTGTCGCTCCTTGCGAAGTTTAACAGATTGCCCGGCGTCTGTCAAGAGGGAAAAAGACCTGCGGGGCATTGCCGCCGCCCTTACCGTCCCGCGCCGCTATACGCCGAGAAAACCCGGCGGTTGAGATATTTCACCTAAACTTTACGCAACCGCGACTGCAGCGTTGACATTCCCGATTTATACTGCCGTCCGCTGTCCGGCGCAAAGAGCTTTTCCGGACAGTCATTATTAAAGTAAAGGCGGATAGATGATGAAAATTGCGAAAACCATAGCGTATTTCCTGCTGCCGGGTCTCGCTTTCGTGGCTTTGGCGGGTTGCGGAACCGGCGACGCGTCCGTGAGCACGCA
>JAITJC010000035.1 GCA_031279125.1 Oscillospiraceae bacterium | reverse complement strand
CGATGTTTCCGGAAAAAACAAATCACACGCGCGGACACATTTAATGACGGTCTGCGCGTGTGATTATGATTCACTCGCATTCCGTCGCCCGGTGTCCGGCGGGCGCGGGGGTTTCTTCTTACGTAAAGTTCCGGCTTATCCCATTACGGGCTTCACGGCGACCTGCTCGCGGGGCTTCTCACCCCATTCATTCCCGTCCCGGCGTATGCCGGGCGCGTGCAAGAAGAAACGCGGTATTGAACTGTGGTTCGCGGCGCGGGGGGCGGAGGCTTTTCGCTTTTAATCTTCATCGGGATTAAAAGCGGTCTGCCGCTTTGCGGGGGGCGGGCGCGGGACGCCGTGAGCGGCGTCCCGCGCGGGGGCGCGCGTTCGGTTTTCATTAGTCCCGCAATGTTCTTCCCGGTTTTCGCTGTTGCGGGGAGGCCGTTTTTTCGATTTTCCCTTGCAACGCCTATATAATAGCACGTCGAAATGGGCTTGTCAAGCGTCAGAAGGGCTTTTTCCCGGTATTCTGTAACGATCTTTTTGTACTATCGGACTGAATTTTGGGGTTGGGGGCGCTCAAAAAATTTTTTTGAAAAACTTCAAATAACGCTTGACAAGCCTATTAGCAGGTGCTATAATCGTTTTTACGATTAGCAAATACTAAAGAAAGGATCATAGAAATGAGCATAGTCATAATAGGCGGAAACGAGCGTATGGAGTGTAAGTATAAGAGCATATGCAAGGAGTACGACTGCGAGGCGAAGGTGTTCACGAAGATAAAGGGCGGGCTTCACGACTTCATCGGAAGCCCCGACCTCATCGTGCTGTTCACAAACCCGGTTTCGCATGAGATGGCGAAAATGGCGCGCAGCCGCGCGGCGCGCGGGAACATCGCGCTTGTGCAGGCTCACTGCGGGAGCTGCAACGCGCTGAGAAGTATTCTGGAAAGCAGGGTAGATAAGGCCTTGCCGAAGTCGTAAACGCCGCCGCCTTCGGCGGCACAACACCCCCCCGGCGGGGGTTTTCAAGTCACGCGGCTGTAATAAAGCCCGCGCGTGAAAGCGCCCGGGGCGTATTCTCCGAGTCCCATATACCGCCGCGCGACCTGCGCGCACTCCACGGCGTTTTCCGTAGTGAACGCGAGTCTCAGCCCCCACAGGCCTATCCCGCTGAAATCGGAGAGCCTGTCCGCCAGGAACAGCTTCCGCGAGTTGAGCACGACATTGCGGCAGGAGCCCGCGTTCTCGCGTATGACGGGGAAGCTCGCCCCCGTGCGGTCGGAGAGCTGCAGGGGCGCGGCGCACGAGCACACGCCGAGGGATGCGCGGATCACGCAGTTTTCCGTCAGCATGAGCGGCAGCCTGCCGTAGACAATTGCCTCCGTGTCGAGCGGCAGAACGGCGTCCCGGAGCTGCGCGAGGTTCATTTCGAACGACGCGGCCGCGCTCGCGAAGCCGAGCTCCCGCGCGGCGGCAAGCGAGTACGACGAAAACAGGTTGAGCCCGAAGTCGCCGCGTATGTTGAAGCCCGCCTCGCGCATGGGCAGGATCTGGCCGAGATTCCCGCAAAGCGCGTCGGCTATCCCGGCGTTCCGGGCGGCGGCGAGTATCCTTTCCGCGCGATCCCTCTCGGAGTCGAACATCACCCTCGGAAGCGCCGCCGCGACCGTTATATCCGGATCGTCGAGAAACGGTTTCAGCTTTGGCAGATGCCGCAGCTCCGGCAGCGGGACGTACAGCACGCGCGGGCGCAGCTCCAGAAGTTCCTTTGAGAGCTGTTCCGCTTTCGTGACGGATACGGTGAACACCGGGGCCGCCGGCGCGGGGCGGGCTTCCGGCGGCGTTATCGCCAAAGCTGCGGCCGCGTCGTATTCCCGCACGGGAACCGCCGGCGCGGGGCGGCGTTTTTCAAGCAGTTTTTCGAGCGCTTCGCGCCGAAGCGCGTTTATTGAGGCGGCGGATAGCGCGAGCCCCGGCTCCACGCGAAGCTTCACCTCCGCGCAGTAAAAGGGCGTGCCGCCCGTCTTGTGAAGCTGCGTGGAAAACGCCGCCGCGTCCGTCTGGCGGTGAAACGCCGGTTCCGGAACATCGCCTTCCGCGGCGACCGCGTTGCGCCTGTCGTCCACGGCGACGAGGCGCGCCGGTTTCCCCGCGCGCACGACGGCGGCGAAACGCACGGGCACGCGCTGAAGCTCCCCGTGCGTATAATTGCGCCGCGCGGCGGCGAAAATGCGTTTTTCCGCCGCCGCGTCGTATTCCCTCACGCCGAGCATATCGGCGCCGCGCGCCCCCGTGTAATAGCCGTCCGTGAAGCCCTGCCGCGAAAACGCCGCCCGCAGGGCCGCCATATCGTCCTCTGAGGGCGGCTTGCCCTCGCGCGCCGCGCGGGCGTATATGCCCGTTACGACCGCCGCGTATTCCGGGCGCTTCATCCGCCCCTCTATTTTCAGCGATTTTATGCCCATCCGCTCCAGCTCGCCCACATAGGCGGCGAGGCAGTTGTCCTTGAGGCTGAGGGGATATTCCGTCTTTCGCCCGCCGGAGCCGTAGGGGAGACGGCACGGCTGGGCGCAAAGCCCTCTGTTCCCGCTGCGCCCGCCGATGACGGCGCTGAAATAGCACTGCCCGGAGTGCGAAACGCAGTGCGCCCCGTGCACGAAAACCTCCAGCTCCAAGGGGGCGCCGGAGGCGATGCCCGCGATGTCCCCCCGCGCGAGCTCCCGCGCGAGGACGGCGCGCCGCGCGCCCATGGCGTATGCCAGGCGCACGCCCTCTGAGCTGTGCAGGCCCATCTGCGTGCTGCAATGCAGCGGCATCCCGGGGAGCGCCCGGCGCAGGGCGCGCAACAACCCGAGATCCGCGACGATGACGGCGTCCGCGCCCGCCCGCGCCGCGTCCGACGCCGCGGCGACGGCCTCCGGGAGCTCGCGGTCGCTGACGAGCGTGTTCAGCGCGAGGTATGCCTTCACGCCGCGCACGCGGCAGTACTCGCACGCCCGCGCGAACTCGTCCGGGGTGAAGTTTTTCGCCCCGCGCCGCGCGTTGAACGCCGAAAGACCCATATATACGGCGTCCGCGCCGTTTTGAACGACGGCCGTGACGCCCTCCGGCGAACCCGCCGGGGCCAGTATCTCGATTTTGCCCATATCCTCAATAAAACCGCCGGGATTGCCCGGCGCCGCGCGTAAGGCGCGCCGCGAGCTGATTTGATGCTTTTCGCCATTATACTTCAGGCGCGAGGGGCTGTCAAGACCGGGACTGACGGGGTGGTCTTTGATGAAAAGCGCGATGAGAGGTTTGAGCGGCGCATAAGGCGGATCGCCTCGTCCGCCTGACTGAAAATCGGCGAGGCCGCGTCACCCGAAATACTTTTCCCGGAAATCCACTCGCTCCAACTTGAATTCCCCGCCCTTCAGGTATTCCAGCGCGCCGGCGTCCGTTTTGAACGAAAACACCAGCCTGTATGAGCAGAGAAGCTGACGCTTTTCCCCGTACGCGCGGTTGATCCGCTCTGACCCGTACTTGCCGTCCCCGAGAATAGCGCAGCCCGCGGCGGCGAGCTGCGCGCGGATTTGGTGCGTACGCCCCGTGAGCAGCCTGCACTCCAGCAGCGCCAAAGCCCCGCGCGACGCTATCTCGCGGTATTCCGTCGCGGCACGGGATGCGCCCGGTCTCTCTCTGCCGTACACGTAAACCTGATTTTTCGCTGCGTCCTTGAACAGCCAGCCCTCGAGCTTCCCGGATTTGGCGGGCGGGCGGCCCGCGACGGCGGCGAGGTAGTATTTATCTATCTCGCGCGCTTTGATTTTCTCGTTTATAATCCGCAGGGCTTCGGACGTTTTCGCGGCTATGACGATGCCGGACGTGTTGCGGTCTATGCGGTTGCACAGCGCGGGCGCGAAGGAGTTCTCCGCGCGCGGGTCCCATTCGCCCTTTTGGTGCAGATAGGCCTGCGCGCGGGCGATCAGCGTGGAGTAGTCGAACCCGCCGTCGGAGTGGCACAGAACGCCGGCCTTTTTGTCGAGCAGCAGGAGGTTTTCATCCTCGTACACTATCGAAAGCGCGGGTTCCGTTATGCGCAGGAACGCGCCGTCCTCGCCCGGCGGCTCAAAAAACTCGTCGTTTATGTACATCTCCACGACATCGCCGGACGCAAGCCGCGCGTCCTGTTTCGCCCCGCGCCCGTTGAGTTTTATGCGTTTAAGCCTTATGTATTTCTGCGCAAGACCGGCGGGCAGGAGCGGGACGGCTTTCGCCGCAAACCTGTCGAGCCGCGCCCCCGCGTCGTTTTTTTGAATGGTGAATCGTTTCAATGCCGTTTCCTTTCAGCCGGCCGCCCCGGAATCCTCTTTCGGCGCATGGTGCCCGCCTACATAAATACCACAATTGCCGCGATAAAGCAAGCGCCGCGCGCGGCGGTCGGGCGCTTTTCGCGGACACTCGGGGAAATTTCGAAATTGCTATTGCCAAAGCCTTTTTCGTGTGTTATTATAGCCGGGCGGCGAAAAACGGTGGGTATAGCTCAGTTGGTCAGAGCATCGGATTGTGGTTCCGAGGGTCGAGGGTTCAAGTCCCTTTACCCACCCCAGGGCCGCGCGCGGCGGCGGGTTTGCGATTGCGGAGCGGCGTTTACGCCGCTCCGTGGTTGCGGCTTGTATCCATCGCCGCCCGTATCCCGCCGCCCTCCCCGGCGGCGCGGCGAGCCGCCTTGAAATATTCCCGCGGCGACAATGGGATGTAGCCAAGCGGTAAGGCACCAGACTTTGACTCTGGCATTCGCAGGTTCGATCCCTGCCATCCCAGCCACAGCCGCGCCGCTTTGACGTCTCGTGACGCAGGCGGGACGGCGGAAAGATACGACCCGTTAGCTCAGTCGGCAGAGCACCTGCCTTTTAAGCAGGGTGTCCGGAGTTCGAATCTCCGACGGGTCACCACACAAAAAAGCTTTGTCCATACCAAGACCCCTTTTGACGCCCCCCGCAAAATCCCCCCTTGAAATATCCCGCGTTATGCTGTATCATTGACCCGCTCAAAAAATCCCCGCGCCTCGCGGACGGATCGGCGCGAGTGAAACGAAAGGCATGGTCGCGATTGTGCTCAGAATATTCAGGGCGAGCTTAATTTACCGCGCCGTGGCGGCTGTCGCGGCGGCGTTCGGCGGGCAGTGGCGTTCCAGCGCCGCCGTCTCGTGGTTTCTGTCCGTCTCGCGGGAGCCGGACGGAGGTCTTCCCGGCGCGGCCTGGATGAAGTTCCGCGCGCTTACGGGAATCTGCTTCCGCGCGTTGCGGCTTGACAGGCTTCTGAAGGGAAGCGTGTTCCTGCGCCCGGAACTGTGGTGCGCGGCGACGCTCGCGCTCGCGCCCATAGTTCCGACGATGGCGGTGGCGGCGCTCGCCGGGACGGCGACCCTGTCCGCCCTGCTTAAAATAGGCTCGGAGCCCGACGCCCCTCCCGCGCGGCACGGCGCGTTGCGGTACGCGCTCTTGTTCGCGGCGATATATTTCGTGTCGATTTTCACGTCCGTCACCATACGGGGGAGCCTTTACGGCGGGCTTTTACAGACGTTTTTCGCGCTCTTCGCCGCCGTGATGTTTTCGTCCCTGCGCGAGCGGGGCCATCTGACGCTCGCCGTCCGCGCGTTCGCGCTCTCCGGGGCGGTTGTCGCCGCGTACGGCATCCTGCAGTATATGCGCGGGGCGTCCGGGGCGTCGGGATGGCTCGATTCGGAGATGTTCTCCGACATAGGTCTGCGCGTGTATTCCACGCTCGGCAACCCGAACGTCCTGGCGGAATACCTCCTGCTCGCGATCCCGTTCGCGGCGGCGAGCGCACTCGCGGAAAAGCGCGCCATTGCAAAGTTGCTGTTTTCCTGTGCCCTGGGGGCGATGCTCTTGTGCATGGCGCTGACGTTCGCGCGCGGGGGGTGGCTCGGTCTCATCTTGGCGGTCGCCGTATTTCTCGTCCTGCTCGACAGGCGGTTCATACTGCTCGGCCTTTTCGGACTTATCGCGCTGTATTTCCTTCTGCCGGACGTCATTATCTCCCGGTTCCAGAGCATCGGGGACTTCAAGGACGGCTCGACGTCATACAGGCTCTCGATCTGGCTCGGGACGCTTTCCATGCTCCGCGATTTCTGGTTCGTCGGCATAGGGCCGGGCACCGCGGCGTTCAACAAGCTGTATCCAATTTACGGCTACAACGCCGCCGCCGCGCAGCACTCGCACAATCTGTTTTTACAGCTCGTCTGCGACAGCGGCGTCGCGGCGCTCGTCGTGTTTGTGATAGTGATTTTCTCACATTTGCGCGCGCTCGCCTCGTCCGTCGCGAAATCGTCGGACAGAACGATGAATCGCTTCCGGATCGCGGCGATTTCGGCGGTGATCGGATTTTTGGCCCAGGGCGTGACGGATTATTCATTCTACAATTACCGCGTCACGCTCGTGTTCTGGGCGTCGGTCGGGCTCGGCAT
>JAITJC010000001.1 GCA_031279125.1 Oscillospiraceae bacterium | reverse complement strand
AGTGTTTTTGTCTGTCGGCCGTTCCGTATTTCAAGTCGCTTTGGATGTTGCATCCCGATTGTCCGGCAGATTGCCACCCACGCTCTTGCTTCCCAATGTCGCGTAGCTGAGTAGTAACTGGGGAGACAGGGGCGCGCGGACGGGGACGGCCGCCCCTGTGATTCCCGCCGCCCGGGTGTTGCAATGCCGATCGGGAGCGTGGTATAATACAACCAAATAACACAAAGGAGCTGTTACTTAATGTCCGATACATATCTTGGCGAGTCCACTCCGAAGCTCGGCTTCGGCTTCATGAGGCTGCCGCGCCTCGACGGCGGCGGCGGGGGATTCGGGGACTTCGGGGCAACGCCGCAGTTCGACCTCCCCCAGATTGAAAAAATGGTGGACTATTTCCTCGATCACGGCTTCACGTACTTCGACACCGCGTTCGTCTACGCGGGCTCGGAGGAAGCCATGAGAAAGACGCTCGTGGAGCGCCACCCGCGCGACAAATTCACGATAGCCTCAAAGCTCAACCTCATGTTCGTGAACGCCCCGGACGATATGCTCGCGCAGTTCAACACGACAAGGGAGCGGCTCGGCGCGGACTACCTCGACTTCTATCTGCTGCACGCGCTCGGCGGACCCAGCATCCAAAAGGCGGAGGACATGAAGGCGTGGGACTTCGTGAAGGGGCTGAAAGAGCAGGGGCTGATACGCCATCTCGGGTTCTCGTTCCACGGCACGCCGGAGGAACTGGACGGCATATTCCGGAAGCATCCGGAAGCTGAGTTCGTCCAGCTGCAAATCAACTATCTCGACTGGGAGAGCCCGCAGACGCAGTCGCGCCGCGTTTATGAGATCGCGCGGCGGTACAACGTTCCCATAACGGTAATGGAACCGATAAAAGGCGGGCAGCTCGCCAGTGAGGAGTCCGTTTTCGGCGCGGAGCTGAAAAAAGCCGCCCCGGACGTCTCCGTTGCGTCCTGGGCGCTGCGCTATGTCGCGTCGCTCGACGGGCTGATTACGATTCTGTCCGGCATGTCCGCGTTCGAGCAGCTCGCGGACAACGTGAAAACCTTTGAGGGGATCGAAAAGCTCACGGACGCGGACCGCGCCCTTTTGGACCGCGCCATCGAGACGATAAATTCGGTGCCGAGCGTCCCGTGCACACGATGCAATTACTGCGCCCCGAACTGTCCGCAGAAAATCAACATCCCCGCGCTGATCGGGCTCTACAACGAATATCTTGTTTACCGCTCCGCCGACGGCATCAAGCGCACGTACGGCTTTATGACGGGGCAGGGGGGCAAGGCCGGGGACTGCGTGGCGTGTAAGACGTGCGAGGAGCACTGCCCGCAGCGCATAGATATAGCCGATACGCTTTTGAAGCTCTCGCCGCTCGTGGATTGAAACGTCAAATACTCACAAAAACGCTGTTGACAATTAAAGCGCTTCATTGTAAAATACACAAAGCAAAAAAATAATGGAGGTTTTATTTTATGTTTTTCAAAACGTTCAATCCCATGACCGCGGAAGAGGTCGATAAAAAAATCGCCGCGAAAGCAAAGGCCCGCGCCGATAAAGCCGTCGATTGCGCCAAGGGCAAAAAATTCAGCCTGAAATTCGACGGGGAGTTCGCGCCGTCCCGGCTGGAGTACGACATCGCGGACGAGAGCACGCTCGGTTTCTCCGAGGGCGAGGCGGCTTACTCCGGCGTGCCTTACAGCGCCGCGCGGCTCGGCAAAATCCTGCTGATTACGCACCTTGTGCCGGGAACCTCGCGCGGCTGGCACATCGTTTTTGACACGGAGACGGAGCTTGTGACCGCGTTCGAGACCTGGTTCGGCATCAGCATCCCGGTGGGCGGCGACTTGTTCGGGATGAAGCCTCCGACGGGGACGCGCGAGGTCCCGCGCGAGATCCAGCGCCATTACCACTTCGGCTGGGCGGTTTTCGAGGGCGGCAAACACGCGGGCTCAAAGCCGGAAAAACTGCACACCACAACAAACCGCCTCGAAGGAAGGGGTCTGCGCTGGACGTACTCCCGCGGCCGCGAATACCTCACGTACTTCCCGTCCGTTGTGTGCTCCACCACGGTCGCGCTGAACGATCCTCAGGACACCGTGACGGTGACATACCCGTCGGACTACATACGCATTGACGACGAGTATTTCATCTACGCCAAGTGGGGCGTGGAGTTCGGCGGCGAGATGTGGCTTGAGGTGCTGGATCTGTTCGATATGAAGTCGATAGGCGTCCTGCTGGGCTTCGGCGGCGACGACGAGGCGCTCTATGAAATCCACAGCGCCGGGCTTGAGGTGACGGGCGACGCGGCGCACCTTGAAACCATCACGGTAAACGGGGACAAGGCGCCGCCGATGGCGGCCCTCAGCGGCAAGGGCGCCCGCTACGCCTATCGCCCGAAGGATTTCGATCCGCCGATGACGCGGGCGGAGGTGGAGGAAGCCGCCAAGACACAGCGCATATTCGACTTCGGCGGCCCGAATATAATGATGAGCGGCAACACGCTGGAATTCAAATACCCCGTCGGGAAGAAATTCTCTTTGAGCTATGACCACGTCCGGACGCCGTATCCGTGGAGCTCCGCGAACACGCCGGACGTGCTTCCGCGGGAGTACGAATACGAATTCATCTCCAAAGACACGCTTAAATGGAGGGCGCCCGGCGGGACTTGGCGGGAGGAGAAATACGTCTGCTTTGAGCCGGCGAAAGACATTTACTTCTTCTCGCATATGCTGACGGGGACAAAGTACGCGGACGGCAGGGATCAATTCGCCAATGTGACCCACGCCGCGGACTTCTCCACCGGCCTTGCGACCTGCGTATACGCGCATCCGGGCTCGTGGATAAGCGAGTGGGAAATCAGCGCGACCTGCCTGTTCGGAACGGCGAAGGGGGAGGGCATAGCGCCCGCGCCGTTCAGCAAGCGGCACGGCTTCACGACGGATCTCGTGGGCAAGTCCATAGCGTGGGCGTACTCCGACACCATGAGCAGCATCCACGTGTACTCATCACCGGAGAGCTACAGCTGGACGATATTCCAGGACGACAACTCCGGCGGCGCCACGTGGAGCAGCCCCTGCTTCTACATCAAGCTGCGGGACGACGCGTATCTGTTCCAGTGGGTGGAGGAAAACTGCAACGGCTCGCAGGGGCTTGTCTGTTTCAACCCGCGCATCATGCACGACGGCGGCTTCTTCTTCGGGATCAACCATACGGGACTGTCCCTGAACATCACGGGCGCGTACGCGCGGCTGCTCGGCACCTTTGAGATCAAGAAGTATTTCGACAAATGACCGCGCGCCTGTGTTCATAGCCTGAGCCGCGCAAGAAAAAGCGCCCCGCCCGCCCGCGGATAATATCCCTCCGTCCGGCAATAATATCCGTATATTTTTTGCGGAGTTGATTCGGATGGACGCGATTATTCTCGCGGGGGGCGAGGGCGCGCGCCTGCGGGCGGTCACGGGCGGTATGCCGAAGCCGATGGTTCCCATACTGGGGGAGCCTGTCTTGGCGCATATCCTGCGGCTTCTGCGCAAAAACGGGATCGGGCGGGCGCGCGTCGCCCTGCGGCATATGCCGCGTATCGTGACGGATTATTTCGGGGATGAGTTCGAGGGCCTGCCACTATCATACAACGCGGAAACGGCGCCGCGCGGCACGGCGGGCGCGGCGCGTGACTGCGCCCCGGCGCTCGGCGGGGAGGATTTCCTCGTCGTCCCCGGCGACTGCGTGTGCGACTTTGACCTCGGGGAGCTAATGAGCTTTTACCGGGGGCGAAAAAGCGAGGCGGTGATAGCGCTCCGTCCCGTACCGGAGCCGACGGAGTACGGGCTTGTCGTGTGCGCCCCCGACGGCGGGATTGAGAAATTCTCGGAAAAGCCCGCGTGGGAAGGCGTTGTCACGGATATGGTTTCGACGGGCATATACATCGTGTCGCGCTCCGTCCTGCGAGAGATTCCGGAGCGCGGCGAATATGACTTCGGGCGCGATTTATTCCCCCGCCTGCTCGCGTCCGGGCGGGGTGTGCGCGGTCTCGCGATGCGCGGCTACTGGCGCGATATAGGCACACCCGGGGAGTATTACGCTTGCGTCCGCGACGCGGAGGCGGGGCGCGTCAGGCTGTCGCCGTCTCACGGCAAGGCCGCCGCGCTTCCGGGGCTTTTCCCGGAGACGCGGAAAGCCCCGGAGTTCACGAGGCGCGGGGAGATCTCCCTAGAGCCGGGGACGGGCGCTTTCGCGGCGGACTGCTTGCGGCTCGGGCTTGCCGCCGGGGCGTTCGGGCGCGTTGGGATATGCCGTGCCGGGGGAGAGGCGGCGCGCGTCGCGTCCGGGCTGATAGCGGACGGGGTGAACGCTGCGGGCGGGGACTCGGTTTCGCACGACGCCGTAACGCCCGCGGAGGCGGCGTTCGCCGCGCGAAGGCTCGGTTTGCCGCTGTCCGTTTTCGTGACGCGGCGCTGTGCTGCCGTGAAAATCCGCTTCCTCGGGGAAAACGGCGGCGCGTTACCGCGCGTTTCAGAGCGCCGTCTGCTCGTCCCCGTACCGCCGGAGGCTGCGGCGGAGGGTTTCGGGAGCGCCGGGAGCGTCACGGGTATAGGCGCGTTATATATCGAGCATATCGCCCGTATCGCGTCCGCGCCAGAAACGGCGCCGATCCGCGTCCGCGTACGCGGTTCCGGGGCGGCGGCGCGCGCCCTGCGCGAGGCGCTGACGCTCGCCGGGGGGTATGAGCCGGCGGAGGCGCGGCGCGGCGTTGTTTCTTTCGAGCCGTCCCCGGACGGAGAGACCTGCTCCGCGCGCTCCGAAAGCGGGGCGGAGGCGGATCACGGGCATCTGCTGGCCGCGGCGGCGGCGGCTCATTTCAAGCGGCGGCGCGGGAAGCTGACGCTGCCTGCGGACGCTCCGGAGGCGATAGGGGTCTTGGCGGCGCGTTTCGGCGGGGAACTCTGCCGCGACGATAAGAACCCGGCGGAGTGGAGCCGCGACGGGGCGGCTCTCGCGGCGGAGCTTTGCGCGTATATGCGCTCCTGCGGGGCGGGTCTTGACGATTTGATGGGACTCGCCCCGCGCTTTGCGCTCGCGGAGCTTGAAATGCCCCTGCGGACGGGGCGCGGCGCCGTGATGCGCCGCCTCTCGGCGGGCGCCGAGGCGGGCGATATGCTCGATTCCGGGCTTGTGCTGAGAAGCGGCGGGGCGAGCGCCGTCGTATCGCCGCTTCGCCGGGAAAACGCCTTGCGCATACGCGCCGAGGCGGAGAGCTCAGAGAAAGCCGGTCTGTTGTGCGCGGAGCTTGCCCGGCGCGCGCGGGAGGCGGACGCAATTCCTCCGCGTCTTAAGGAATACGGCGATGGTTCTGCTTCATCTGTCTGAGGTCACCCGACCAGAGCTTTGACAGCCTTGCACATAGTTCCGACGGTGAACGCTTCCCCGGCGTCCAAAGAGCCTCCGTCCCCGGAGATCATACCGCGCCGGACAAGCTCGTTTACCGCGTCCAGAACCCATCCCGGCAGGGCGTACGCATCCTCAAACGACATGGCGTCCCGTCCCGTGTCCGTATCCGGGGCGTCCGTCAGCCCGACTTGAAGCGCGTTGTACATCACCTGGAAGAAGTGCGCGCGCGCGGCGGGGAGCGCCGGGGCGAACTTGTCGTCGCCCACGCCGTTGACTATGCCGAGCTCGCGCGCCGCCCTGATATACGCGGCGTTCGGGCTGAACGGATCGACGTCCTCAAACTGCTCCGCCGTAAAAACCTCGGGCGGCTCTATGGCGGCGGCTTTCATATATACCGCGATGAAGTCCTCTCGCGTGACAAGGCTGTCCGCGTTGACAACGCCGCTGACCGTGAACCTGTCGAGCAGACCGCGCTGGGCGGCGAAGTCGAGGCTCTCGTCATACCAGCCGCCGGAAACCTCGTACCGCTCGTCGTTGAGCCTGATCACATAATCGCTGAAATGCCCTAGGCGCAGCTCCGCGCACCCCGTCCCGGCGTTGTAGCCGCCGCGCGCGAGCGAAAGGGAACCGCCGCCGCCGTCGCGGTACGGCACAACGCGCGTCGGCGCAACGCCGTCCGGCAGAGAGAACGGGACGCTGACGCGCGCGCTCCCCCCGGCGAAATCCGCGACGGGGATATTGGCGGCCCTCGCCTCAAGAGAGAGCTTTACGGAGGAATCCCCGTCCTCCGTGACCTTTATCGAAATCGAGACGCTGCCCTCGCCGCCGCGCTCCGCCACCGCCCTCGCCGCCGCGCTGTCAAGGGCGACCTCGCCGCCCTCCGTTTTCAGCGTGATGCCGAGCCCCGCGTCCGCGATGGCGCGCGCCGCGCTCGCCGGCAGGGCGGCGGAGGTCACGCCCTTGGCGGAGGATATATCGAAAACGGCGCTGCCGGAAGAGCCTTCTATCACGGCGGCGGTTTTATCGGCGTCCAAGGAGAGCGCCGCGGAGCTTCCCGTCACCCGGTACCCAACGCGCGTGGCGTCGTCCGCCGCGGACGACGATTTTTCCGGCGGAGACGTCTCCGCCGGGGGCAAATCTATCGGGTAATACGGCGCGCGGGGCGTTGTGAACGCGCACACCTCCACGTCTTCGGAGCGGAAATCGCTCTCCGTCGCCGCAACGCGCGCGCGGAGCGTGTAATCCGTCGCCGGCGATAACGCGTTGAAGCTCCCGGAGTTGTCCCAAAGACTTCCGTCAAGGCTGTATTCCAAGCCCTCGGCGGGCGTGAAGCTCACGCCGCTGTGCGTCAGCGTCAACTCCTCGGGCTCAATGAGCGCTTCCTCCCCCGGCGCGGAGGGGCGCGGGGGAAGCGGGATTTCCAAAACCTCGCTCGGCGACATGTAATAACCGCCCTCGACGCCCGTTTTCCCGCGCGCGTACAGCGCGCCGCCCGCGTAATCGCCGATCGCGCCGCCGCTTTCAATCGGGGTCATCCGGTCGAATGCGAAATCGTCGTCGGAAACATCGGCGTCTTCGCCCGCGGCGACCGCGCGCACCTCGAAGCGCGTTTCGTCAAAGGCCGCCGTTTCGGCGGAATAGCTGATTGCGATGTCCGTTTCAACCGGGGCGGGGGCGGTGAGGCTGTCGTACAGGTAATCCGCGAACGCGTAGTTGGCGGCGCGGATGTGGGTTTCCGTGCAGGGGACGATAAGAGTTTCCGCCGGCATTGGTATTCCATATCCGGCGTATGAATCTCTGAGCCCCTCCGAAACCTCGACCACTTTGATTACATTTGTAATTGACATATATTCATCAGCATAATACCGGGTATATATCGCCTCGCGGTAAGCGTCCCGCGTGTGCGCAACGTCATTGAGACGTCCTGAAGCGAAGTCGTATACGCGCCGCGCGGGGGTGAGCCCGGCGAAATACCCGCTTATGCCCTCCGCGAGCCCGACGGTTCCGTCATTAAAATCCGTGCTACTCGATAAGTTGCTGAAAATATTGCAGGCGTCCAGATCCGCGATGAGATCCGCCGCGCCGAACGGACTGCCGCTCTCCGCGCCGAGCAGAGCCCGCGCCGCCGCCGTCAATTCCTCAACGCCGCCTCTTTGAGTTTTGATGGCGGCGACGAGCTGCACGACGTCGCCCGCCCAGCCCCCGGCGTTCTCATAGCCGCTGTTCATAACGTCGAGGACGGCGAACATATGGAGCGCGTCCGTTATCTCGCCCGTTTCGTCAATGGCGACATGTTGTAAATCATCGGACTCCGCCGTATTGAAAATGTTGGTTTTATAAGTGTCGCTTACATAAGCCGCAAAGCCGGTGTATGTATTGCCCACATTTGTGCCGCAGAGAAGATTCCACGCGTCGGAATTGTAGACCTTTTGCCGGATGTACGTCAAAACGAGCTTGTTGGCGTCGGGCCGGATCTGATGGGCGACGAGCGCAGTTTCTATGTAAGCCTCCGCCGCCTCCGTCAGTTCCTCCACGCCCTCGATCAAAGCCGACATTGGTATGTCGTCGGCGGAGGCACCGCCCGGAAACAGCGCGCCCGCGAGCAGCGCGGCGGCGCACAGCGCGCAGGCGGCAAAGATGATACGGCGGCGACGACCGTGAAGCGCCGATATGAGTTTTGTCATTTGAAAATCACCCTTCAAAAAAATAGTCGCGGACAGTTCCCGCTTCCGAAAGCCCCATATCGCGGGGGCGCGGTAAATTTACTCCATATTCCGACGCTTGTCAAGTGTTATTTGATTTGAATTGGGCGTCCCCCGCCCCGGGTGTGAGGTGTTACCCCATATTCTCCAAATACCGTTTCAATATCGTCGCCGCTTCCGCGCGGGTGGCGCCGCCGCCGGGGGCGAGTGTCGTCTCCGTGCGTCCGGTGATGAGGCCGCGTGATACCGCCCACGCCATCGCGTCGTGCGCCCAGTCGGAGATTTGCGCGGCGTCCGTGTAGCCGGAGATTTGCGGGGCGTCGGGGACGCCGGAGATTTGCGGGGCGTCGGGGACGCCGCCCCCTACATAGGCGTCGGGCTGTCCGGCGTATCGCCACAGCATCGTCGCGAATTGCTCGCGCGTTATCGCGCCGTCGGGGTTCGTGCCGTCCGTGATGCCGTTTGATACGCCCCATTCGATGGCTTTTGTATACCACGTCGCGCCGCCCGTTGTGTCAACCCCGGATTCGCGGGCGAGGATCGTCACCAGCATCGCCCGCGTGAGACTCGTCTGCGGGGCGAATTCCGTCGCGGACACGCCGTTCATCAGGCCGTTCGAGCAGACGTATTCCACATAGGCATAGAACCAGTCAGAGGCTTTGACGTCGAGGAACGGGTTTATCCACGGCGCGGCGAGCGTCCCGTCATAGCCGACGGCGTACAGCGACAGGTGCGTTGTTGTGAAGGCCGCGCGTTTTGCGCTTGAATTGTACTCCGTGGGCAGTTTTTCACTGCCGCCGTTTTCGCCGATGTACGTCACCGTGACGCCCGCCGGCTTTTCACCCGCTTTCAGCGCGTACGGGAGAGAGATCGTCGCCGACGCGCCGCCGAAGCCCGTTATCGCGGCGCCTCCGCTTGAAATCGAAATGTCGTACACGGCGAAGTCCCCGGCGGCTGACTTCTGCGCCTCGGTCAGGGACGACGACGCAACAGATTTGATCCCGACGGAGACGCTGTTCCCGCCGGCCTGTCCCGCCGCGGACGCGGCGGCGGCGGCTTCAAGCGTTATCTCTCCCTGCGGGAACCGCAGTTCCACCGCGAGACCCGCGTCGGCGAGCTTCGCAAGCGCCGTTTTCGGCAGGCTCGCCGCTGTCGCCGCCGTGACTGCCGAAAGGTCTATCGCCGCCACGCCGCTTGATTTATTGATTATTTCCGTCACCTTGCTGTCAGGGAGTGAGAGCGTGACGTTCCCGCCGGACTGCGTGTAGGATACCGATACCGCGCCGTCGGCGGCGGTTATGCTCTTGGCGGTGCCGGAGGAACCGCCGGACGAACCGCCGCCCCCGCCGCCTCCGCCGGTGCTGCCTCCGGTGTTGCCGCCGCCGCCCTGCTCCTCTGTCACCGTGACATCGGGGATTGACGCATCGCCTATCGCCACGCCGTCGAGCGACAGCGCGGCGGGCGCTATCGC